>JAGQWH010000159.1 GCA_020437545.1 Ignavibacteriota bacterium | reverse complement strand
CCATTCAAAAACTCCTCATAATCTTAAGTTTCTCGACAGAAATAATGAGATAAAAGTCTTTTCTGAAAATGAATCAGAAAATGCAAAACTAATAGAAAATGCGAATATGATAATCATACTTGATACAAATGAGTTTTCGCGAACAAAGTCAATGGAATCGTTTTTAAAAAATTCCAAAGCAGTAAAGATCTGCATTGATCATCATACTGGTTTGAAACCTGAATCATACACTGCGTATATTTCAAATACAGACTATCCTTCAAATTGTTCAATTCTTTATGATTATATGATGGATGATAATGAAAAATATATATCTGAAAAAGTTGCATCTGCTTTATATATTGGCATTATGACAGACACAGGTTCATTCAGATATCCAAGAACTGATGAGAATGTCTTTATAATGTGTGCGGATCTTATAAAGAAAGGTGCTGATCCAGTTTCTTTGTATGAAAATGTTTACGCAACCACTACATTGGACAATTTAAAATTAGCAGCTCGGTTTATTGAAAGCCTTGAATTTTATAATAATGAAAAAGTCGTCGTGGGTACAGTTTCACAGAAGGATTTTCGTGAACTGAATCTGAACATTGATCATGTTGAAGGATTTTCTTCTATGATTATGAACATTGAAGGTGTTAGATTAGGCGTAATACTTGTAGAATTAAATGATAATATAAAAATTTCCTTCAGATCCAAGGGTGAGATCAAAGTAAATGAACTGGCTGCGGAGTTTGAAGGTGGAGGGCATAAGAATGCTTCCGGCGCTAATGTCAAAAACACTACTATTCCAGAATTGAAAAATGATATTCTTAAAAAGATCAATAAATATTTAGATTAAATTTAAAATAAATTAAAAATGAAAATCACATTTGAAAGATCCGGTTTCGATAAAATAAAAGCGGATGCATATTTGTTTTTATGTTATGAAGATAAAAAATTGTTTGATGATCAGATAAAACATATTCAGAAAATTCTTAAAACAAAGATCACCGAACTCAATCTTGAGGATTTTAAAGGAAAGACCGGTCAGGCTGCTTTGATCTATACAAACAAATGCAGAATTATTTTAAGTGGTCTTGGAAAAAAAGAAAATGTAACACTTGAAAAGATAAGGGTTGGTGTTTCAAGAATATTAAAAAAAGCAATTTCACTTAAAATTAAAAAAGTAGCAGTAGAAATACTTAATGATGAAAGTTTAAAAGAAGGAATATCCGAAGTTGCAAGAGCTGAAGCTATCGGATGTATCCTTGGTAATTATCATTTTACCAAATATTACACCACCAAAGATAAGAAAGATCAATCTTCAATCAGGCAAGCAGTATTTTTTGCCGACAAACAACTGATGGAAAAACATGCTCGTGAGCTTGAAAAGGGAGTCAGGTCAGGAAGTATAATCGGAAATGCTACCAACTATGCAAGGGATCTTGGAAATGAACCTTCCAATGTTCTTTATCCGGAATCGTACTGTAATATTCTTGTAGAAAAATCTAAAGAAGGTAATTATACAACAGAAGTTCTTGATCTTGAAGACATTAAAAAACTTGGAATGGGTGCGGTGCTAGAAGTTGCCAAGGGAAGTGAGCATGAACCGAGATTTATGATAATGAGGTATAACGGTGGTGAAGAAGGTGAAAAGCCTTATGTTGTGATCGGTAAAGGTGTAACTTTTGACAGCGGCGGTATTTCATTGAAACCGCCTGCGGGTATGGCTATGATGAAACTGGATATGTGCGGGAGTGCCGCTGTTGCAGGAATATTTGAAGCCGTTTCGAAACTTGGTCTGAAATTAAATCTTGTCGGACTGATACCAATGGTAGAAAATATGCCTGATGGGAATTCTCTGAAACCGGGTGACGTGATCACGGCATATAACGGTAAGACCATAGAGATAGATAATACTGACGCTGAAGGAAGACTGATCTTAGCTGATGCTCTTTCTTATGCAGCTGAATTCAATCCAAAATCAGTTATTGATATGGCAACTTTGACCGGAGCTGTAATAGTTGCTCTGGGAAATGTAACATCTGCTGTCATGGGTAACAACCAGGAGCTTATAGATAAATTATCAGTCGCGGGAAATGAAACTTATGACAGAGTATGGCAACTCCCATTATTTGAAGAGTATGATAAACTTATTGATTCAGATATTGCTGATGTTAAAAATGGCGGCACCGGAAGACAAGCCGGTACTATTACTGCCGGAATGTTCCTTCAAAGATTTATTGGTGATTATCCATGGGCACACATAGATATTGCCGGAACAGCCATGCGTGATTCTAAACAGGATTTTCTTCCTAAATATGCTACAGGTGCAGGTGTAAGACTTGTAACTCAGTATCTTATTAACGAAGAAACTTTGACCTCATAACCTTATTAAAGTAATAGTGGTTATGCAATTTCATTAAAGTAATAAATTAACGTTTGAGGTAGTATTTTTCCTGAGAATTTAAATAAAAAACCCGATTTGAATTATTTCAAATCGGGTTTTCAGCTAAATTAAAAATTATCAACTATCAACTTTCAACTATCAACTATTTAAGTAATATCATTCGTTTTGTATCAACTAAATTACCATTAGCCGATAACGAATAAAAGTATATTCCACTTGGCAGATTGATACCATTAAATTTAAAATTGTAGCTGCCTTCATTCTTTATTTCATTTATAGCTTCCATTATTTCCTTACCGTTAATATCAAATATTCTGATATTTATTTTACTCTTTGATCCGACATTATAGCTGATGATCGTTTCCGGGTTAAACGGATTCGGAAAATTCTGATAAAGAGAAAATTTTTCAGGAGTTATTGTATTTTCAATTACTGAAGTTGGATTATCGATTGAAAATTTTATGTATCCTGAAGGAGCAGTAATTGGTTTGGTATTAGTTTTTCCCGAATTTGAAGTAGCTGAAATGTAATAATAAATTTCAGTACCAAGAGGCTGAGCAGGTATATTGGCTCTGAAAGTATCAAGAGCCTGAGTCATATTAACTGAATTATAAGATTGTGTTGTATCGGTTCTCCAGTATACTTTCGCCGAAGAAATACCCGAAGATGTTTTTATATATGATTTAACTTCATAAGGAGCTGTGGTGTTCAAAGTATTCAATAATTTTGCATGTGAAAAAAATATCGGTTCATTTACACCTATCTCTTTTGTAATGCAGTGAATAGCACCAAGAGATGCTATCATTGTAGAAGCATTAATACTTACCACATTATATCCCGGCAGATTTTCCCTGTAGATACGCAAAGCAGTTGAATCAAGAGAAAGTCCGTAAACAGGTACTATAATTGTTTTATTGATGAATACAGAGTTTGTATAGGTATAATAATTAGAAGCCGGAGGATACTGACCGGATGTGTTTGGAGGCATTGGAATTCTTACAATCTTGTACGGTCTTCCGTAACAAGTGAGATAATTATTAAGAATGTATTGAATGTTAGCTTCGATCTGCGGTCCATCAGCTACTCCGTTTGGATATTGTCCCACTAAAATAGTTTCTTCATCCAATAATTTCATATGCATATCGATATGATGTATTTCATCATATGGAAGAACATCCATTTTCACATACCGGTTAATTCCCATATAAGAATTCAATATTCCTTCGATTTGACTTAAACTCAGAGTCGGGTTTTCGTTTACAATAAGTTTTGAAGAAAAACCTGTTCCGTTTCCATCCACCATAAAATTACCGCCCGTTGCAATAAGTTTATTTGGAGCAGTTGTTGTCTGATATAAAGGTGTGTTTATAAAATTAGCAAATGCTACCGACATCTCATCATCCAATGGTCTTGGTCTGTTATAAGTCCAGTCGATCAGTTTAAGACTGTCAGAGATTCCTGAATAAACAGCCCATGGACCGTAATCCCTGCACCAGATAGAATTATAACCTGTTATTATAAATTTTAAATTTACCAATGGAACATTACCGCTTGTCAGATAAGATTTAACGGAATTTGAATCAGAGCATACTATATATACCAAACCTTCTTCCTGCGCAAAATCAACTATCTGTCTTATAATTGGAGTAAACTGGGTCCATGTAACTATTATCCCCTGAACCTGCTCCCATTCTGCCATAGTTCTGACTTGTGTGGGAGGGGGATTAATATCATCTGAATTGCTTCCGGGTGAAATATAGTTTTTATATATTTCCTTTTCCGTTTCGGTCATATAATGCGGAAGATCCTGCGAAAAGATATTTCCGCTAATGATCATTGAAACTAAAAGTATCAGTAATTTTTTCATTAAGTATTTTATAATTATATATTTTTAAATTTTATTGATGTTTAACAAATATCATTTTAGATATGGATCAGATGTATTGAGATAGTTTCCTGCATAATCTTCAACTGCTTCTGTAATATTAGTGATTTTATCAATATAACCTGCACTTCTGATCTTACTTATATCAGCTTTAGTATAATACTGATATTTTTCCTTTAGAATTTCCGGCATGTCAAAATATTCAATATTTTCTTTCACCTCCAGAGTTTTGAAAATCGGCTTTATAAGCTGATTAAAACTGTTTGCTTCACCTGTACCTATGTTATATATTCCGCTTACTATTTTATTATCCCAGAAATACAAAGTCATGTTAACAGCATCCTTTACATAAAGAAAATCCCTGCTTTGTCCGCCGTCTGCAAACTCCGGATTTGATGAACTGAATAATCTTGCCTTACCTGTTTCCTTGATCTGATGAAAACATTTATTGACAACACTTCTCATATCCTTCTTATGATATTCATTAGGTCCGTAGATGTTGAAATATTTCAAACCGACTATCTTATCCAGAATTCTGCTTTTCCTTGCCCAGAGATCGAACATGTGTTTTGAATATCCATAACCGTTTAGTGGCTTTAATGTATGAAGTTTGCTTTCATCATCTTCATATCCGTTAGCGCCGTCACCATACGTTGCTGCTGAAGAAGCATAGATGAATCTGATATTATTTTCCAGAGCTTTTTCACATAAAAATTTTGAGTATTCGTAATTGTTTTTCAGGAGTTTATCAAAATTTCTTTTTGTAGTCGAACTGTATGCTCCTAAATGAAATATTGTATCGATCTCAAATTTTTTTAAAAAATCTCCCTGTACCATGTGTCCGAAATCATCTTTATCAAATACATCCGCATATTCGAGATTGACAAGATTTTTCCATTTATCATTCTTTCCGAATTTATCTACGACAATTATGTCTTTATGTCCAAGCTGATTTAGCCGCCATATCAAAGCGCTTCCGATAAATCCTGAACCTCCTGTTACAATGATCATCACTTTAGTTAATAGTTAATAGTTAATAGTTAATAGTTAATAGTTAATATTCGTTTAATATAAGATCACAAATTATATTTCTCTTTACAGTAATGATTGATCCTAATTACTGTGTCAAATAAAACTTCAACATTTTTCATAACCTGTTTGTAAATATTTTTCATTTCTTCAGGTATATATTCATGGGTAATATCATTTCTTAATTTTCTGATTTCAACGAATTCATCAACACTGGAAATTAATCCGTTTTTTTCAGCTCTGTTAAGTCTGTCTCTCATGGTACCTGTATCTTCTATATTAATAATATCAATAGTTCTTATTATTTTTTGAACAATTATATCGCTTAATCTCGAAAATCTTGAGGTTAATGAATCAAATATAAGATAATCATTATCAGTAAAATTTTTATCCGGGTTTATTTTTTTCCCGAGATCATATGCTGACAGTAAAGACTCTGTCATTTTCTTAAGATTTTTAAGATCATTTTTCAGAATCTGTAAATTTTTAATACTCATAACAGCAAACTGTTTTTTAATGACTCTTCAGCAAAATAGTTTTTATCTTTTCCGTTATATATAATAATATCAATTTTCTGATCTTCCAAAGTGTGAGTGATCAATGAATAGATCTTATACTTATCACTAAATTCCAGCTTGTCAGAAACTAAAATTAAATCTATATCTCCGCCTCTCTTATTATCATCAATCCTTGATCCAAACAAATGAACTTTTGCATTTTCATCTAATGAATTCACAGCGTCTTTGATCGCTTTTATTTCAAAATTTTTTAATCTCATTAAGAAATATTTTTTTAAAAAATCAAAAAATCCCAATTCGGATATTCCAAATCCCAATTCAGTCTAGTGTGCTTCAAACCAGTTCTCTCCGGTTCCAACTTCTACTTCAATCGGGACATTCAGCTTTAAGGCATTTTTCATTTTGCTGATCACGATCTTTTTTACTTTCTCAAGTTCAGTTTTCTTTACTTCAAATACAAGTTCATCATGAACCTGAAGCAGCATTTTGGATTCAAATTTATTTTTAACAAATTCATTGTATATATCGGTCATGGCAATCTTGATCATGTCAGCAGCTGTTCCCTGAATAGGCATATTTATTGCAGCTCTTTCATCTTCAGCTCTTGCAGCTGCATTCTGATTGTTTATCTGACTGAGATATCTCCTTCTGCCTTTAAGAGTTTCTACATATCCGTGTTCGTGAGCAAACTGTTTAGTTCTTTCCATGTAATCTCTCACTTTTGGATATTCCCTGAAATATCTTTCAATTATATCTTTTGCTTCCGAGTTTTTTATTTCAAGACGGTTAGCAAGTCCGAAAGCGCCAATACCGTATATTATACCGAAATTAACTTCTTTTGCTTTTCGACGCATTCCGGCTGTCACATCATTTTTGGATTTAAGATTGAAAATTCTCATCGAAGTCTCTGTGTGAATATCGTGATTTCTCTTAAATGCATTTATCATATTTTCATCATCTGCATAATGAGCCATTATCCGGAGTTCGATCTGTGAATAGTCAGCAGAAAGAATTACATAAGAATTATTTTCAGGAACGAATGCTTTTCTGAGACTTCTTCCGACCTCAGTCCTTATAGGTATATTCTGTAAATTAGGATTATTACTTGAGATCCTTCCCGTGGCAGCAGCTATCTGATTGAATACTGTATGAACTCTTTTGGTCTTTGGATTAATGGCTTTTTTCAATCCGTCAAGATAAGTTGATTTAAGTTTTGTAAGGATCCTGTAATCAACTAAAAATGAAGCTATCTCATGCTGATACTTTAGTTCTTCAAGTACTTTTACATCCGTAGAATAACCGGTCTTGGTTTTTCTGACAGGTGTAAGATTTAGTTTTTTAAAAAGGATATCTGCCAGCTGCTGAGTCGAATTTATATTGAATTCTTCCCCGGCAGCTTTATAGATCTTTGCTTCATATTCCTTTATAAGCTTTTCAGTTTCTTTATTGATAATTGCAAGTATTTTTTCATCGATCTTAAAACCGGTAAATTCCATTTCCGCAAGCACCTTTATAAGCGGAAACTCTATTTCTTCACAAAGCTTCAGCATATCAATTTTACCAAGTTCATATTTTATCCTGTGAAAGAGCTGCAAAGTAATGTCAGCATCTTCCGCTGCGTATTCACCTGCAATGTCAACATCTACTTTATCCATTGATATCTGATCTTTGCCTTTGCCAATAAGTTCTTTTATGGAAACGGGCTTATAACCTAAATACTTTTCAGATATGGAATCCATGTCATGAGCACCATCGGGCTGATAAATAAACGCTCCGATAAGTGTATCAAAATATATGTTCTGCATCTCAATTCCGTAATTTCTCATTACGAGATAATCATATTTGATATTCTGTCCTACATATTTTATTTTTTTACTTTCAAGTACCGGCTTTATCTTTTCTAAGGCAAAATTAATTTCAATACCTGTTTCATTTTTCTTTTTCCCTTTTGCCGAATCAGATGGCTGATCATCAAATAAAGATCGTTCTTCTTTTATTCCGGATTTTCCGGACGTTCTGCCTGCAACTTTTCCAAATACAGGAATATAGTAAGCAACTTTTTCCTGAAAAGCAAAAGACATTCCTACAAGATTACAGTTCATGGAATCGAGTCCGTCTGTTTCGGTATCAAAACAAACAATGGGTTCGGATGATAATTTTTTAATAAATCTGAGATAATCCTCATTGGCTTTTATAATTATATATTCATGTTCAACATCTTTTATGGTCTGTATTTTCTTTTTTTCGGGAGTAATATTAACTTTAATACTATCAGGTTTAATATTCGGTTTTGTTTTTACGGTTTCTTTTTTAGCATCATCTTCATTGCCATTGCCGTTATCATCTTTGGAAAATTTTCTTGTAAGGGTTTTAAATTCAAGATCTTCAAAAAGTGCGGCAAGATTATTATTATCAGCTTCCTGTTTATTCAGATTATGAAAATTTATATCCAACGGAACTTTTGTATTTATAGTAACGAGTCTGTATGAAAGCAAGGCTTCATCTTTATGGGTTAAAATATTTTCTTTTAACTTTGGCTTTGTGATCTTGTCGATGTTATTATATAAATTTTCAATCGATCCAAATTCCTGAATGAGACTTGTAGCTGTCTTTTCACCTACACCTTTTATTCCGGGGATGTTGTCTGATGTGTCTCCCATCAGACCCAGCACCTCAATAACTTTGTCAGGAGTCACTCCGAATTTTTTCTTTACCCCTTCAATATCAATAATATCCACTTCGGACATTTTACTTCCGTAAAGATTTCTAGCCGGTTTATACATGAATACCTTATCTGATACAAGCTGCATATAATCTTTATCAGGAGTTACCATATAGCTTAAGACATTTTCTTTTTCAGCCTGCTTGACAAGTGTACCAATGATATCATCAGCTTCATAACCATCAAGCTCGATCATAGGGATGTTAAATGCTTTTACAACTTCTTTCACTTTATCTATCTGCCATGGCATATCTGAAGGAATTTCCTGTCTCTGAGCTTTATACAATGGATATTCTTTATGCCTGAAGGTAGGGGAAGCAGTATCAAAGCAAACAGCAATGTGATCCGGTTTTTCATCATCAAGTATTTTGATCAATGAATTCGTAAAACCAAATACGGCAGAGGTGTTTTTACCTTTTGAATTTATTAAAGGGTTTGAGATCATGGCAAAGTATGCCCTGTATATCATAGCCATTGCATCAAACAGAAATAGTTTTTCAGACATAGTATAATCAGTTTATGGTTATTGGTTAATAGTTAGCAGTTATTTCTTGATATTTTAATTAATATGAATCGGATTAGAAATTTCATTGAAATC
>JAGQWH010000158.1 GCA_020437545.1 Ignavibacteriota bacterium | reverse complement strand
AGAACGGAGTGGTGGATCTCACGGATGTAGTGAATGTTTCGAATGCAGCGAGTTCGTTTACAAGCGGGTATGTACAGGGTGATATGAATGGAGATAATGTAGTTGATCTGACTGACCTTGTGATCACATCGAATAATGCAAGCGCGTTTGTTTCTGCAGTGACGCCTTGATTTAGTTGAAAGTTAAAATCCGCCGCGGAGGAGAAAATTGAAAGTGGCGAATATATAATTTCTATCACGTTCCCGGTCAGTCATGTTTATCTGATCGGGAATGTTTTTTGTAATACAAATATATTAATTCTGATCTGTTTCTGTTTTCATTTCTTCAATTTTTTTCAGAAACCAGCTTTTAAGGAATAAGCTATTTTTTGATTCTATTAATATTTCTAATTCATCAACTTCAGAAGAATTAAATTTACCGGAATTAATCTTTATTAATTGCCTGTAACAATTTAAGAAATCAATATACAACGGTTTCATTTCCTTGTTTATCTCTTTATGATATTTTAAATATTCAGAAACTGAATCACACAGGGATAAAGCATTTTCAAAATACTTCAGCTCATAGAAAAGTGAAAATCTGTAAAGATCAGCATTTAATTTCATTAAATAATCTATAGGGTCTACTTTTGCCAGATACTTCAATGATTCTTCTTTATTTCCCTTCTTTAAATTTATAACACCCATGCAATAATCATAAACACTGTTTCTGATTTTCGGATCAAGTTTTTTGAAATTATTTTCTACGAATTCAATTGCAATATCAGAATTATCTTTATTCATAATATTAACCATATTTAAAAGACTATGGGGTTCTATATATCCGTCATTTCTTTGCAAGAGATCTTTCCTTAGCATAATTTCTGTTATCTCAAAGTATTCATTTAAACTGCTGCTGTGTTTATTATATGAATGGCATAAGTAGTTAAGGAGGGTAATATAAAAATTTCTTAATTCCGGGGTTTCAAACAGATCTTCAGTCTGCTCTAAGGATAAAAACATTTTATCAAAATACTCCCGCTTTTTCGTTAAAATTAATTTAAAATAAAAATAGTAACATTGAAGTGTTTGCGGACAGCTCTCGAAAGTTTTCTCCAGTTCACCCATCAAAAAATTTAACAGATAACTTAGTTTATTTGAAGACTGGTAGACAAATACCGGATCGAGCACCGGCTGATAAAATCTGCACATCTCATGCAGAAAATAATAATAAAATATCTTCTCGGATTCTTTGAAATTATCATCAAAAAAATAAGTCGCCTCTTCCAGTTTCATTTTCCTGCTATTGATTTGAGAATCAAAAATGTATTTGTAGTACCAGTAATTATTACTTCTCTCCTTGTTTTTGTTCAGATCTTTTAATGAACTTTTAAGACCGGAATCAAACAGATTTATTAAACCCCTTTCCAGATAAGATTCATTCAGTAATGTATTTTTTCTTTGCGGATTATTTTCAATTTTATTCATCACAATAAAAGATTCTGCTGCTGATGTCAGACTGCTTAAAAACACATTGATCACATTTTTTTTGAATGGTTTACCCGGATAGAGCCCTTCATAAATATTTTCCATTGTCAATTCCTCATCATCAAACTCCGGATAAAATCTGTCGATAATATTCAAAAATGGTATGAGAATTCTTCCTTTGCTGAAATATGATGAGGATGAAAATCTCTTAAAATTTTTCCATTCCGTCCTGTCAAAAGATTTTAATATCTTAAAGAGTTTTGAATTGATCAATTTTTTAAAAAAATATTAAAAAATACTGTTAAACTTTTTGAATTTATAATGTCTGTTTTTTGCGCAAAAACAAAAGATTGTAGATTATTTATATCAAAATTGGCTAAATCAACTGTATTAAATCTTAAAAAATTCTTTTTGTGTTTAATGTACAGTAAATATAAATTGGTAAAGATTCTTAAAAATACTCTGAGTGATGAACAGATTTTTAAACCGCGTTTTAACTCCTCTTATATTTCCTTGACCATCACTCAGGGCAACTGTCATATGCTGCCTGCAAAATACAGCATGCAGCATTGACAGTTTTAATATAATAACCTGAAAAGAAAAATAAAGCATCAAACTATATCTAACAAATAAATTAAAAACATTATGAAAGATTTACTTTACATTCCAATTCTATCAGTAGTCTTGTTTTTATTTCTTACAAGTCCGGAAGTATCAAATGCAAACTGGATACAGTCTGAAATTAATTCAACTACATCTACTATAAACACTCTAAACACTCTAAACACTCAAGAAACTCAGCACTCGAAAAGCGATTCTCTTCCCGAAGGAGTCACACAGGACTGGCTTAAAAATCTTCGTGATGAGAACGGAAACAGGATCACCGGTAAAAATACAAATACTTCGCGTGTCCCTGAAGATCCTGAAGGAGATGCAATAAGCGAAAGATTCTTTACGGGTTATGCAGCCGGTGATCAGTTCGGATATTCGGTATCCTCAGCCGGCGATGTAAATGGTGACGGATTCAGTGATGTAATAATCGGTGCGCTTTTTAATAATGGTTCAGGAATTGATGCAGGGAGAGCATATATGTTTTACGGCGGTATTTCTATGAATTATGTAGCAGATGTAATACTTTCAGGAGAAGCAGCCGGAGATCAGTTTGGTGTTTCTGTTTCTTCAGCGGGCGATGTAAATGGTGACGGATACAGCGATGTAATAGTTGGTGCTAATAAAAATGATGCAGGAGGTTCTGACGCCGGCAGAGCATATATATTTTTTGGAGGAACAAATATGAATAACACGGCAGATGTTATTCTTACAGGCGCAGCCGCCTTTGACAGATTTGGAAAATCAGTTTCCTCATCGGGCGATGTAAATGGTGATGGTTATAGTGACGTAATAGTTGGTGCGTATTATAATGATGCTGCAGGAACAGATGCAGGCAGAGCTTATATTTATTTCGGTGGGTCATCAATGAATAATACAGCAGATGTAATTTTTACCGGGGAAGCATCAAATGATCGTTTTGGAACTTCAGTTTCCTCGGCCGGCGATGTAAACGGCGACGGTTTCAGTGATATTATAGTCGGTGCAGATGGAAATGATGCCGGAGGAAATTCAGCAGGCAGAGCTTATGTATATTTCGGTGGTAATTCCATGAATAACACGGCAGATGTAATATTTACCGGCGCAGCTGCAGTATATTACTTTGGAACTTCAGTTTCCTCAGCCGGAGATGCAAACGGAGATGGTTACAGTGATGTCGTAGTTGGAGCTGTTACCGGAGGCAAAGCATATATATATCTCGGTGGAAATGCTATGGATAATATTGCAGACGTTATAATGACCGGAGAGTTTAATGATGATCAGTTTGGTATATCTGTTTCTTCAGCCGGCGATATAAACGGTGATGGTTATAGTGATATTTTAGTCGGCGCGTATAAAAATGATGCCGGAGGTACAGAAGCCGGAAGATCTTATGTTTATTTTGGCGGAATTTCTATGGATAATATAGCTGATGTAAATCTAACAGGTAAATCCGCAAATGATCACTTTGGATATTCTTCTGCATCGGCAGGAGATGTAAACGGAGATGGCTATAGTGATTTAATAGTTGGTGCAGATTTAAATGATGCCGGTGGAAGTAATGCAGGGAGAGTATATATTTATGATTACTTCATGAAAAATGAGATCATTTCAGATCTTAATATTATCGGATCTGCTAATAATGACAGATTAGGATATTCAGTATCCTCTGCAGGTGATGTAAATGGTGACGGATATTCTGATTTAATAGTAGGATCATATGGATTTAGTTCACTAACCGGACGAGCATACATATACTTTGGAGGAGAAAATATGGACAATACTGCGGATGTTATTTTAACCGGTGAGGGTGTAAGTCAGACATTCGGTGGATCGGTATCGACTGCTGGAGATGTAAACGGGGACGGTTATTCAGATGTAATTGTAGGAGCTCAGGGTTATAATGTTAATGTCGGAAGAGCTTATATATATTTCGGCGGAAGTTCAATGAATAATATTGCTGATGTGACAATAACCGGTGCAGCTGCTTCTTATTTTGGCTGTTCAGTATCAAACGCCGGAGATGTAAACGGGGACGGATATTCTGATGTAGTAATTGGTTCATTTGGATATGACGGAAATACAGGAAAGGCTTATATTTTTTATGGTGGTACCTCTATGAATAATTCTGCAGATGTTACAATGTTAGGTCAGTCTCCGGGAGATTATTTCGGTTATTCAGTATCGGATGCCGGTGATATGAATATGGACGGATATTCGGATATAGTAATAGGTGCATATGGTTTTTCCACTAATTATGGTAAGACCTATGTTTATCTGGGCGGATCAACCATGGATAATTCTTCTGATATGGTTATTACAGGAGGGACAAGCGGTGAATATTCCGGATATTCTGTATCAACAGCAGGAGATGTAAATGGTGACGGTTATTCTGATATTATAGTTGGTTCCTACAGGTATTCCGCTGATAAAGGAAAGGCATCCATTTATTATGGGGGAGCAGTATTGGACGAAAATCCCGATGTGATTTTTACCGGAGAAGCATCAAATGATCGGTTTGGAGAATCGGTATCAAATGCAGGTGATATTAATGCAGATGGCTATTCTGATGTGATAATCGGAGCATCCGGATATAGCTCATATACGGGAAGATCATACATTTACTTTGGTGGCGCGTCAATGGATATATCAGCTGATGTTACTATGACGGGAGATACTTCTTATATATCATTTGGAGTATCTGTTTCAAATGCAGGAGATATTAATGGGGATGGGTATTTGGATGTTATGATCGGTGGAAATGGTTATGATTCATATAAAGGATTGGTTTCCGTATTCAAAGGATCATCAATTTCAGCAAAACCAATATTAAATTATGTTAGAGACATTCCAAATGATCAGGGTGGAAAGGTAAAACTGAAATGGGCTAAAAGTTCAATTGAAGCAAACGGATATAACAATATCACAAACTATCTGATATACCGAAGCACTCCACCCGGTGTATCGGGTTTTGAATGGGAACAAATTGCAGATATTACAGCAGTCAATTTTCCATTCTATTATTTTACTGCAAATACATATACGGACTCATCTACTGTTTCAAATGGTACAACATATTTTCTGATCAAAGCAAGAAACGGATTTACAAGTGAAACATGGAATTCAAATATAATGTTTGGAAGAAGTCTCGACAATATTTCACCGCCGCTGGTATCTCCTTTTACAGCAATGTCTTCCGGAAGTGATGTCTTACTCAATTGGAAGCGAAGCACTGCGCCTGACATTTTGAATTATGTTTTATTCAGAAGTGCAAATCCTTCTATTGATCCTTACTCGGAATCTCCATGGACAACAGCAACAGACTCTACTTTATTGGATACATCTCCGCTTGCTGGATCTTATTATTACTTCATAGTCGCACAGGACATTCACGGAAATTACAGTCCGGTGGCAGTTACCGAAAGTCCTAATACAGGATTGAATCTGGATCTTACTATGTTCATAGAAGGATTTTACAGTCAGAGTTTAAATTTGCAGGTTAGTGATACTGTGAGTGTTGAACTTAGGGAACAGATCTCGCCATTTGCAGTAGTTGATCAGAGAAAAGTTGTTGTTGGATCTGACGGAACTGTTAATGTTTCTTTTGGAAATACTCCAACTAATAATTACTACATATCAATAAAACACAGAAACAGTATTGAGACATGGAGTTCTTCTCCGATAGCTCTCACATTAGGCGGATCAAATTCTTATGATCTTTCATCAGCTTCTTCTCAAGCCTTTGGAAATAATATGCCGCAGGTAGATACTTCCCCGGTGAGATACGGTATCTACAGCGGTGATGAAAATCAGAACGGAATAGTGGATCTGTCTGATGCAGTGAATGTATCGAATGCAGCAAGTTCTTTTACGACGGGATATGTTTCGTCAGATATGAACGGGGATAATGTAGTTGATCTGACGGATCTTGTGATAACTTCGAATAATGCGAGTGCATTTGTGGCGAAGATAGTTCCTTAAAACAGTTACAAGTTATTAGTTACGGGTTACGAATTTCTATCCACCGGGGCGGAATGAATTGAGCTTAAGTTAAAACATCATAGCCGTTGGCTAAAGCCAACGGGAATGATAACATGATGATATACTTTTACCCCGTCAATATATCCGGAGCTTTTTCCGGGATTCTGACGGGGTACATATTATTATAAATAAACCTATCTAAATAACTTTTAAAGAAGCGGCTTTTTCCAGTTCAACTATTTTATCTTTCATCCAGGCTGAATAATTTTCATCATTCATTATTTCATTTTTCAGAGTTTTAAATTCTTTTTGACTGAAATGCTTTTTCAAATGGAACAGAGCATTGATCTTATCAAATCTTTCTTTAAACAAACTTATTTTTTGTTTGCTGAGAGAAGTGTTACTTTTTAAAAAATGATTAAGCGAATCCCTGTCATATCCAAATGAGATCTGATCATTTAATTCATAAAAGCACCTCACTTTCAGCAATCTCAGGTGTACTCTTAGAATAAATGATGATAGTTCTGTTTTTGAAATAAGCTCAAGCGCTTCATTGAATTTTCCTTCATTTATATATAAATAGATTTTGATAAAATTTTCAGAATCAGTAATCCTGTCATCAGCTACTTTGCTTAAGAATTTTTTCCGCAGTAATTCAATTGTATCAAGATCATTTATTTCACCGGCATTCAATACAGCATTTTGAAAGACCGGTGCCCTGACAGTGCCGTTTGGTTCCAGAAATAATTTTTTTCTGATCTGTATCAGCAAACATTCATTTTTAATCTTATGAATATTTATAAGCGGAGAATTCATTTTATTGACAGATACAGTAATGCCATAAAGAAATCCCTGAATATCGTAAATTCCTAATCTGTCTATATTCTTAAATAGAGTTTTCCGGTATTCAAAAAAATCTTGAGGAGTAGCATTATCCATAATTGCTTTTGATCTTAAAAAGAAAAGATTAAGCAAATTGAAATCTTTTTCAGAATATTTTTCCGCATATTGCATAACCTTGTTTATTGTATCTCCTTTAATGTCCTGAAAAAAATTGTAAAGAATATCTTTATCCGGATCTATGTTTGTATTGCTCTTCTCTGCTTCAATATTACTCTGAAACATAATTATAAATATCAGAAAACTATAAACATTCATAGCAGTGTATATGTGCATATCAGATTCTTTCGCTTTTTTGGGGTCGTAAACTCTGTAAAAAGCATGTTTCATCCAGTATATTTTGAACATGTAAAAATAAAAGTCTCCCATATCAAATGTCTCTCCGCTAAAAGATCTGGAAGAATATTTCCGTTCAATTTCATTAATCTTCAGTGTAAAACTTTTGGGAAGATTCCTTTTAAGTAATGCCCTTACTTCAGTTGTCTGACGTTCCATATTACTCTGTTCAAATTCCTCAATCGTCATGAATTTCAATATCAGTTTTTTAAGATCATGGATCAGATTCTTCATTACACCGTAATTATATTCCTTTGTTTCGAACAACTCTCCCCAGATCTTCTGCTTTTCAACCTGGTCATCTTCGAATCCGGGATAATAATTTTTTAAAATGGAATATAATCTGATCAGAGTTGAGCTTTTATTAAAGAAAGGGGATCTTAAAAAATCATCAAACTTCTTAAAATCTTCAGGCGAAAAACTTTTGAGCATTTCAGGGATTGTACTTTTATTCATTATTTAAGATGAAGATAAATTGTTGAAAAGTTGATTTTTAGGCTAAATTAAAGGATTCTTTGAAATTCTGTTATGTATTTCAACATGAAAATCCCGGAAAAATCTCTTTAGGATATTAGTACAATTTAATTTAGATTGACCAAACATTTGAAAGTAAATGAATTTATCATTCAATAATATCCCGAAATCTTACAGGCATGTAACGTTTCACAAAGGCATCACCGGTATGCCGGGATATTATTTATATTTTAAATTCATTTTATTTTAGCTCAAAATAATTTTTTAATTTTAAAAAAAACAGAATGAAAAAATTAATCTTACTTGTCGGAACAGTAATACTGATGATCTCCTTTATGGAAAATCAATCTGCTTCGAAAATCGGCAGTGATAACATGGAGATCGATTTTCACAAATTCAATTGTCCCGCTCCGGCTACATTCACGGAAACCGTTAAAACGGTTTCTTCAAATGAAAATGAAAAAACCCCCGGAGAGGACATAGACCAGGGCTGGTATCAGAAAGTCATGGAAAACATTGAAAAGGAAGAATACAATATTTCCTATAATGAAGATCTTGGTGCATATCAGTCACCAAACAGGGCAAACAACATTCGTTTTATTTATCATAAGGATGGATTCACGGCTGTCACGCGAGACGTGAAACGCGAGACGGGAGACGTAAGACGTGAGACGCAAGATGTAAGACGTGAGACGTTAGATGAGTGGAGTATTGATTTTAAGTTGTCAGATGTCAAACGTCAGATGTCAGACGTCAAACGTCAGATGTCAGACGTGTCACTAGAGACTCATGGCTTAACAAACTTAACTCACTCAACCAACTCAACTGACTTAACTGATCGTGAGCTCTCTGTAGCAGGCAACAAAGCCTCTATTGAAGATGAAAATATCAGGATAGATTATACAAACGACAAAAAAGGCATGCGTCAGGATTTTATAATTAAGAAAAAACCTAAAGGCGAAGGAAAGCTAAAATTAAATATTTCAGCGGATACGAAATTAAAAATGATAGTAGGAGCTGATGCGCTTATGTTTAAAGATAAGAATGGAATTGATAAGATGAAATATTCAGCGCTTAAAGTGTGGGACGCTAATGGTCGAGAGCTGAGAGCATACTTTGAAGACAGCAAGTTAAAAGTTACGAGTTACGAGTTACGAAATAAATCGCAAAATGGGGATTTTACAAGTAAAGGAAATTCACGTAACTTGAAACTCGTAACTTGTAACTATTTTTCCATAGTGGTGAATGATGACGAAGCCATTTACCCAATCACCATCGATCCGCTCTCCACCAGTCCAAGCTGGACAGCAGAAAGTAATCAGGCGGGTGCGGAATTCGGGTTTAGCGTAGCAACTGCAGGAGATGTAAACGGTGACGGTTATTCTGATGTGATAGTCGGCGCACCTAAATACGATAACGGTGAAACTGATGAAGGACGGGCTTTTGTATTTCACGGATCTGCAACAGGATTATCTTCAACAGCAAACTGGACAGCAGAAAGCGATCAGGAGAATGCTCAATTGGGATATTGTGTAGCAACAGCTGGAGATGTAAATGGTGACGGATACTCAGACGTATTAACAGGCGCACCGCTTTATGACAACGGGCAGACAG
>JAGQWH010000157.1 GCA_020437545.1 Ignavibacteriota bacterium | reverse complement strand
ATTATTGATCTGATTATTCTGATTAATCAGAATAAAAATTTTAGATCAAAATAGCTCATTAATTTTAAGAAGAATCAAAATATTGAATAATAGTCTAATTAAAATACAATCAGCCTCCGAACGCCTCAACGAAATACTCAAAGCTAAAGCCAGCTATAAATTTAAATTGTTATCAATTTTAGAATTTTATTATCAGATAAGGGAATATCCAAAGGAAGAAATGTTTTCATTCTACCTTCCACTCGTCCCCGAATATATAAATCTAATCAGCAAAGAAAGTTTTATGTCCTGGAATCCGGAAACACTGAAAGATTTGAAAGAATTTACCATGTATCTCTTAAAGATTGATCATTTTGATTCATATTCAATAATTAACATAGATGATAAAATCAGTTTTGCTTTGAATAATTGTTTATTGGGGCTCGAAGATACCGGGAATAAAAGCAGTCCTGTGTCATCATATTCAGATTCAGTTAATATAGCATTAATAGAACAGTCTGACAGCGGAGGTATAAGATGCGGTACAATTGGAAAAATGAAAATTGAGGTAAAACCCTTGCCTTATGAGGATAATATAATTTTCAATAATGAAACAGATGAAGATGGAGAGCTTAAGAAGCAATTGCATAAATCAGTGCTGAATGCGAAAAATATCCTTAAAGAAAAAAAATTTCACCGATATTCTTATGAATTCGAAGACAGTAATTTTTTGTATGACGGAAGTTCTTTAGGAAGCGGAGCAATGTGTCTTGCATACAGCTCTTTATTTCGGGAACGCATAAACAATTACTATTATAAGTTCAGAAGTGATATGGTCTTTACCGGGGCAATAAATGAGGAAGGTTTATTGATACCTCTTGCTGAAGACAGCATAAAGTTGAAATTGGAAACTGTATTTTATTCTAGTTACAAAAGTTTTGTAATCCCTAAGGATAATTTCAATGAGTGTTACAAATTGTTAGAAGAACTTAGGATTAAACATCCGGAAAGAAAATTGTTGTTGATACCGGTTGAAAACTGTAAAGAAGTACTGGAAAATACGAACGTTGCAATCAGACATTATCTTAATTTTAAAGAGAAGATCAATGTAAGATACCGGAAATATCAATTCGCTTTGAATATAACTGCTATGATTGTAATAGTTACTGCATTAATTTACACTGCGCTTGGAATAATAATTCCAAAGCTTGATAAAAATCCGGTTAATGTTGAATATTCTGAAAACAGTTTTATTATGTATAACAAATACGGAAACAAAGTATGGACTTCAAAAGCATTTAGCAAATCAAGTGATGCAACTTTAAAGAATCCGCAGTCTTATGAAAACCATAAATTGCTCTACGATATAAACGGCGATGGTAAAAATGAATTATTATTCTTTAATTACAATGATGAACAGGGAAGCGGAAGCACAATATATATTTCAGATGGTGACAGCCAGAAAGTTTTTTATTCAATGCCCGTTAGAAATCTTTATAACACTCGGGGTGACACTTTAGTGTCGACATTGTATTTGTTTTATGTTGACCTGGCAGATTCTCAGAGATTTGGTAAAGAGAGAATTCTATTTTATGGAAAACAAGTTCGATTTTTCCCAGGAGTCATCGGTATTCTGGACGCTGATGGAAAACTCATTTCAGAATACTGGAATTATGGACGATTTCAGTTGTATATGAGAAATGATTTTGATAAAGACGGAAATAAGGAATTATATTTCGGAGGAGTAAGCAATAAAGAGCGTTGCGCAATTCTTGCAGCTTTTGATCCGGAGTTTATAGATGGAGCTAGTCCCGGATTTGATATCACAGGCATGAACAAAAAGGGGACTGAAAAATATTATATTAAATTTCCAAGATCCGTTTTGATGGAAAAATCTGATTTACCAAGAAATTATTTTACGGAGATAAGTCTATATGCGGATACATTAATTATGGCATCGATAGTTGAAATGGAACACAAGGATTCTATATCCGGCGCTCAGCGGAATGCATACTTAATGTATTTTTTTGACAGAGATATGAATTGTGTGGATGTACAGGCTGATGATGTTTATATGAAACTGTACGGAAGAATTTTCGAAAAAGATAATACTCTTCCTGATTTAATTGAATTATGTACAAGCTTAATGAACCGTGTACAATGGTGGAACGGTGAAAAATTTGTAAATGAGAGAGCTATAAACAGTGAATATTTAAAGAGAGTTAAGAATAAGTAATAAAGGCCGGGAAATGTCATACTTCGTTCCTGGGGTTATTCTTTGAAATAATCCAAAAGCTTTAAACATATATAATAAAAACCTTCAAAATTATACTTCAATCTAAGTTTACAATCCTTTCTTTAAACTAACCAAAATATTTTTTCAAAAAATTTTGTAATATGTAATATTAATTTATTAGAGTGAAAGTAAAAGCTGAATCATAAAATTTACAATTTGATCCCGAGTTGATTTGAAATAAACCAAGGAACAATTTAATGTATTGAAATTCCATGGTTTAAAATTAAGTGGAAGTAATTAAAAAAGAATACAAAATAAAAAGTAAAAAAATAATTAAAGAACATATATCTCATCTAATTGGCAGCAATGAATAAGCACATTTCAGGATTTAAATAAAACTGTTCTAAAATATAATTTTGTTCTTAAAGTATCGTTCATTATTCAGCATCAGATTTGTTTCTGATTAAACTGAATATATTATAATGTACGCAAAATAAGATCGTTTTTCGAAAATTTTTTGAAAAGCAAATACTACCGTATTGCTCTTTTCGGAATTGAATTAATTGAAAAGAAGTAAAATTTATATTTAAATATTTTTTATAAACTTAAAATAAATGTTATGAAAAAGACAATTACATTTTTCACTTTACTCTTTACAATCTTCATTTTTAATTCTTCAATGTTAAATGCTCAAAATTATTTTGAGGATGATTTTGAAACAGGATTAAGTAAATGGATTGCAGGTGGAAACAACTGGGATACAACAAGTTCAACATTTACATCTTCAAATCATTGCATAACAGATAGTCCATTTGGTAATTACACTTATAATTCTGATCCAACTATTACTTTATCACAGATAATAAATTTAAGTAATTCTACTCAACCAGTATTAGCTTTTTATCATAAATTTAATTTGGCTGCTTATAACTGCGGAAGCGGTACAACATATGATTATTGTTATCTTGAAATTTCTACAAATGGTGGTTTTAATTGGAACCAACTAAAATACTGGAATGGATCAAATTTAGCTTGGACTCATGAGCAGTTTGACTTAAGTGCTTATAAATCAAACATAGTTAAGATTAGATTTCGATTAAGTTCTCATAATTGTCATTCAAATGTTGCAGATGGTTGGTACGTAGATGAAGTTAAAATTTTGGAAAGTAATACCTTAAATCCTACCTATAGTCTTCCGTTTACAGAAAATTTTGAAAATGGTTTAGATAAATGGTTTGTGGGTGGTTTCAATTGGGACACTACTTCTATTAGCCCAAGTTCTGGATTGTATTGTGCAACAGATAGTCGAACAGGAAATTATACATATAACTCAGATCCGGCAATTACAATGTCAGGGGTTGTAAATTTATCCGGTACAAATTTACCAGTTTTAACTTTCTTTCATCGATATAATCTGAGAGCATATAATTGTGGAAGTGGTACAACTTATGATAGAGTTTATCTTGAAATTTCTACTAATGGTGGTAATAGCTGGATCCAAATTCAGTCTTGGATCAATACAAATCTAACATGGACATTTGAACAATTCGATTTAAGTAATTATAAATACAGTAAAGTAAAAATAAGATACAGGATAAGTTCTCACAATTGTATCGGAAGTACTTTAGATGGAGCTTACCTTGATGATGTGTCAATTCTTGATTTAAGCCCATCCGCAATAAACTTAGAACTTACCGCCTTAACGGAAGGATTGTATGATCCGGTATCCAACAAGATGGTAAGAGAAGAAAAAGTGAAAGTATATCTAAGAGAAATAATACAACCTTATAATTTAGTTGATACAGTAGTCGGTTATCTAAATCTGCAAGGGGTTTCCGGACTGCTCAGTTTCAATGGTGTTCCAACAGGAACTTATTACATTGTTATTAAAAACATTAATGGAATAGAAACCTGGAGCCAGGATGGAGGAGAATTTATGATAGGAGACAATTCAACTTATGAGTATGATTTTACTACTGCAGCATCAAAGGCATATGGTAACAATCAAATCTTAAAAGGCAGTAAATATTGCATATATAGCGGAGACGTTGATCAAAACTTTTTGATAGATTTAACAGATGTAATACAAATAAGAGCCGCCGCAATTCTTTTTACAACCGGTTATGTAGTTACAGATCTGAACGGTGATTTTATGACCGATCTAACAGATGTGGTTTTAGCAAATAATAATTCAGCAAAATTTGTTGAGAGAAAAACACCTCCGGGTCTTGTTGCGGTGATTAACCCATGATTTTAATGATCTCAGTCTTAAATGTTATTAAGTCAAATCCTAGCTTCTCTGACTTCATGTCTCAGAAGAAGCTAGGACTAATTAAAAAATAAGAAGCAGGTTTAAGAAATAAAAAAATTTAGTATTGTATTAAAAAGAAAAAATAATGTAAGTATTTCTTAATTAACCCCAATAATATGAAAACAATCATTATAATCCTTACTACTTTTATATTTTCATCTTTCTGTAAATCACAGGAAAAACAAGACAATTCACAAAATAATGGTTATCTGGTATTTTCAGGTGGCGCAAGTTTTCCTTCAGGTCAATTTTCAGAGGCCAGTTCTTTGGCAGCTGCAAAAGACGGTGTTTATTTTTCAATTTTATTCGAAAAACCGGAATTTAATAATTTTGGATATATAGCTTCAGCATTTTCGCAAATAATTCCTATAGATAAAGAAAGCATAGCAACATATTACGGAACAAAAAATTCTGGTACCTGGACTGTTGACGGGAAGAACTGGGTCACGGGAGGTGCAATGGTAGGCGGTTATGTTTTTTATCCTTTCGATGCCAAAAATATTTTGAGTATTGAAGCCCGAGTAATGATAGGTGGTATTTACATTTCAATGCCGGATGTAACTTATAAACAAACAGGCACAACAAGAACAGATGAATTAACAGGAGGGATTGGCGGATCATTTGCTTATCAGCTTGGAACAGGTTTCAGAATAAATGCCAGTACTTCAATTTGTTTTATGATCAATTTTGACTTCATTGGCTCAACTTTTAATTATGAGGCTTTTTCAGGAAGCAGTAATATCGGACAAATATACAATGTAGAAAAATCCTCTCAGCCAGTAAATACTCTGAATTTAAGTTTTGGAGTCGGCTTTATTTTATAAAATTTAAAATATTCAATTTTTTTTAAAAATTAAAATCAAACTAAAAGGAGAAAAAAATGAAAAACTTTACAACTTCCAAAATTGCCAAATTTATTGCTACATTTCTTATTGTATCATGCTTTATAATTTTTAATGCTGAATGCTTTTCTCAACAGCAGGATGCTTGGGAAGATAAATCCGGCGAACTTGATTATGGATCAGATAACACCTGGCTTTATGTTGGCCTTGGAGTTCTGGCTGCAGGAGCTATTGTGTATTTCCTTATCACCTCTTCATCAGATGATGAATCTTCCGACAAAGATTCATCTGAAAAAGAAAAGAAAGAAAATGAATCGGGTGGTTACTTTAATATAGAAACTGATTCTTCAGGAGTAATCAAACTTGACTCTGCTTATCTAAAGAAACTTATTGATAATAAATAAAGATTCAGAATTAGTTTTTGACCCATTTTAAAAAATAATTAAAAATTACAAACTTTATTGAAAGGATATTCAAATGAAGAAGAACTTAAATTATTTTATGGTATTAATAGTAATTTTATCAGGAATTGGTTTTTCTGGATGTACAGAACAGTTAGCAAATCTTTCATTAGTAACAACAGAAAAGGTTGAGATTGGGGGAAAGTATAAGAAATTGAAAAGCAGCGAGGGGATAGATAAGAAAATATGGATACTGTTTATTCCTATAGGAGTACCAAATGTAGGAAGAGCAGTAGAAGATTGTATTGCGAATGGAAATGGAGTGCTAATCACAGATGCTGTACTTACAAGAACATCCTGGTGGTTCCTTTTATATGGAGAAAATGATTTTACAATTAAAGGTGATGTATGGGGAAAAGCGGATGTAGGTGATCTTAATAATCCGGATATTGAAATCTTTGAGCTTCGCGGAAATATGAATGATCTGGAGTTAGTCTCATTGACTTACCCGGATAATGTTGTTAAAGTGAGTCATTATATTGAAAATTAGAGATTAAAGTATACTTTTAAACAAGTATAATTTTAAGAACTGATGCATGCTTATGAAATTACGCGATAAACGAAAAAGTAAAATTCTTTCGATTTGTAAAATAAATTTTAAATGATTTTCTGAAATCTGGATATTGTCGGAGTAAAGTCAGGGCAGAGGCAGCAAAGGATCCGGAATAAATGAAATCCATATAAAAATAATTTACTAATCAAAAAAAAAATAATTTTTAAAAATCAAATAAAATGAAGAAGAATATTTTATTCACAATTTTCATTGTTATCGGGATATTAGTAAATTCCTGTTCAAATGATGAAGATAATCCCGTTCAAAACAATAGTAATTTTTCAGAAACACCACTTGCGAATTCACAATTTGACAGCAGTAATTTTGGAATTTATAAAGGTGTTATTGCAGGTTCGAGCGGATATGTTATGGTAAATGTAAATAATGATAATTCAATTTCGGCAAAGTTAGTTATAGACGGAATAATCTATGATTTCACATCAAGTCAAACTATACAACAAAATCAGCAAACAACTATCTACTTTGTAAGCGAAGGAAACTCATTCACATACAGAGTATCAGCTACAGGAACAAATCCGACTGTCTCAAATATTGATATCAGCGGACATCCTAATGCCGCTATTATTCTTGTTAAAGAAACTTCGACAACACTTGTAAAATGTTATGAAGGCACATTTTCAGGTGATGATACAGGAATTTTTAATGCTTTGTTTTACGGAAATATGATAAAAGGACAAGCTAGAAATGTAAAAAATGAATATTTTATTTTAAACGGAACTGTGACAAATAATCAAATCAGTGCATCAGGAAGCGCTTCCAGCGGAGCAACGTATCAGGGAATATTGAATGGAAATAGCTTTTCCGGAAACTGGTCAAACACTGTGTTTAATATTCAGGGGACATTTTCCGGAAACAGAACTTTCTGATAAATTAACTTTTTATCTTTAGTTAATTGAATCAGAATAATAGAAATTAGATCACAGGAAGAGTATGTTAATTTTAGAGATTGGTAATCTTAATTTTAATCCTAAATTTGCTTAAAGGATATTAACATGAAAAACTTATATAAGTATGTTTTTGTATTTTACATTATAGTAATTCCGAATTTATCAGAAGCTCAGTGGGTTCATGCCGGTTCCCCGGGCGGGAATCTCACAATATATTCTTTTGCAAGTGCGGGTCAGAATTTATTTGCCGGAACTTACGGAGGGGTCTTTCTTACTACCAATGGCGGATCTACATGGACATCAGTCAATAACGGCTTTCCTGCTATTCACGTCTATGCTCTAATTTTCATAGGTTCGGAGCTATACGCCGGGACTTTTGGAAGTGGAGTTTTTCGTTCTAATAATAACGGCAAGAGCTGGAATTCACTCAATAGCGGATTGACTAACCTGAATATACTTTCATTTGTAAAGTCAGGATCAAATTTATTTGCAGGAACTTATGGAGGTGGAGTCTTTCTTTCAACAAATAACGGAGCAAGCTGGACACAAAGAAATGCCGGGCTCCCAAGCAATTCTCAGATCAGCGCTCTGATCATGTTTAATACTACACTCTTTGCCGGTACATATACTGATCAGGTATTTCGCTCAACAAACAACGGATTAAACTGGACATTAGCAAACAACGGTCTGCCAAATTCAGATGTCGTAGCCTTTTCAATCTTAGGGAATACCCTTTTTTCAGCCTCCCGGGCATTTGGAAACAGCATTTATAAGACCACAGATAACGGAATAACATGGATTCCTTCAAACAGCGGGTTACGCAATGATTATTTCTGCGTTTCACTATGCGTAGAAGGATCAAATATATTTACAGGTTCAGACGGAGTCGGTGTATATTTATCTACCAACAGCGGAGCAAACTGGACTGCAGTAAATTCCGGTTTAACAGATGCATCTGTATTAACCCTTAGCGTTTATGGGGATTATCTTTATGCCGGGACGGCAGGAGGGATTGGAGTATGGAAACGGCCATTATCCGAAATAATCTCAATTCAAAATATATCAACTATAGTACCGAATAATTACCGGCTTGAACAAAACTATCCAAACCCCTTTAATCCGGTTACAAAAATAGAATTCTCAATTCCCAAACAGGGAGATGTAAAAATCACGGTTTATAATTCTCTGGGTAAAGAGGTAGCATCTTTATTGGATCAGAAATTGTCAGCAGGGATTTATAATGTTCACTTTGATGGAACGAATAATTCTTCGGGAGTTTATTTTTATATATTTGAAATGGATGATTTTGTTCAGACTAAAAGTATGGTGCTTTTGAAATGAGAGAATCATAGTTAAAGTTAAATCAAAGAATCAGTACTGAATTTATAATGAAAGGTTTAATATCATTAGCTTTTACATTATTATTTGCAATTACACTTGTTGCTTTTCCTTTTAATATTTTTGCTCAAATGCAAAAGAGTTGTTTCAGAATATTGGGGGGATTTAATTCTCTTACGTTGAAGGGCAGGGAATTCAGTCATAATACACATCCTGATGATTTCTTCTTACCTGATTCAGATGTACCCGGATCTGCCGGGACGACTGAAATTGGAAGGGTAAATTTTATTCCCATTGGTTTAGGGTACAAAACTTATCTTTCCACTCTGTATGCGATTACCTTTGATGCAGGATTTCTAATTGCTTTAGAAAATAATCGGGACATACACCAAAATGATAATGATTCACGACATCCTTTCAATGCAGCTTTTGTATATTCTGAGGTTGATTGGGGAATATTTTCAGATATCAGTTTTCAATATCACTTGAATAGTTTTTATTTTGGAATAGAGATTCAGCTTGAAGGAGTCATAGTTGATAGCGGTTGGGACAGATTTAACAGTGACCAAAATACTAACTATTCAATGGAGTTTGTTCCTTCAATCGGTCCTCAGATCGGCTACAAGTTTATTGAAGGTACAGTTCAATTTGGTAACGGAGTGGGTTATAGCATTATCGGTGTATATTACTTTTGAAGAAAGTCAGGGTCTTTTAAATTTTCAAGTTCTTTAAAATTATATGCAGCTATAATTTGGTTAAAGTTTTTTTTTCTTTCTCGTAGATATTAAATTAT
>JAGQWH010000156.1 GCA_020437545.1 Ignavibacteriota bacterium | reverse complement strand
TGTGGAGTGTATAGAGTGTTTGGAGTGTATAGAGTTATGGAGTGTATGAAACATTTAAGTGGTGTCAGGGCTGTATTCAATTAAACGACCTGACACCACAAAAATACTTTCAACTTTTAATTTTCACCGCCGCGACGGCTTTTAACTTTTAACTTTCAACTTTTAACTTTCAACTTTCAACTTTTAACTTTCAACTTTCAACTTGTAACTGATTTAAGGTGTGACTTTAGCTACAAACAAATTCGAATTATTCAGAGTAATAACCACATCATTAAGATCAGTAATATTATCACCATTAATATCCGATGATACATATCCGCTGACAAATGCATTTGCATCATTGAAAATATTTACAATATCAGAAAGATTTACGAATCCATCCTGATTTTGGTCTCCGCTGAAAATTCCGAAAGTGAGAGGAGAACTGTTTATTTGTTTCAGATTATTTCCGTAAGCCTGAGTTGAGGCGGTTGTAAAATTATAAGATAAAGAGTTTCCAGTAAATGACTGAGTAGTTGAGCTCCATGTCTCCAGTGAATTTCTGTGTTTTACTACTATATAATATGGTGTTCCGTTTACGCCATTTGAGAAAGAATAATTTCCGTTTCCGGATGAACTCAAAACTGTTTTTGCCGAATCAATTAAAGCATAAGGAGAAGAGCTGTTTCTTAAATAAACAGTTACAGAGTCACTTACCATAGTATTTGTACCTGAACTGTAAAGTCCTTCAATGAACTCGGTTAAATTCAGTATCACTGCAGGCGGATTAACTGTCACTGCAAAATTTGTCGCCCAGTTCCAAAGATCTCCTGATTCTCCCCCGTTACTGTTTGTTGCTAATCCTGTTGCATAAATTGTATCTACTACAGGCGATAAAGGCGCTGTATAAGAAAACTGAAGAGTGATCTGACTTCCGGACATTGTAATATTACTGTTATGAGTTAACTCAACTCCTGATTTATGAAGAGTTGATGATATAATATTCAATACACCTGATCTTGCAGAGATATCAACACCTGCTCCGGTCTTTCCGGATTTATTGATGTTTACTGAATATGTGTAAGTCTGTCCTGCCGTGACAGAAGAAGGTCCTGAAATAAGTACACCAACTGTAGCATCACGTGATCCGTGACAACCACCACACCCGCTTGTTGAAGTTCTTAATGTTCTGCCGGTAATTCCATCCGGATAGCTGTAAGACATGCTATTACTGAGAATTACAAATAAAGTGATTAAAAAAAATTTAATCGTTAAAGCTAAAATGAAATTTTTTTTCATAATGTTTTTTGATTTATGTTTACGGAATATTTTGGGGAGTGAATTGTATACAAATTACATTATGTGTGTTTATAAAAATAATGACATATGTCATAAAATTTTATGACATATGTCATGTTTTTGATAAAATTAATGTACAGACGCGATTTATCGCGTCTGTACTACGATTTATCGCGTCTGTACTACGATTTATCGCGTCTGTACTACGATTTATCGCGTCTGTACACAATCTCAAGGTATGATTTTAGAAACAAAAGCACTAGCATTATTAGATGTGATCACTATATCAGTGAGATCGGTAATATCATCACCATTCATATCCGATGGTAAATATCCGTTTGTAAATGAAACTGCTGCATTGGAAACATTTACAACATCTGTAAGATCAACTATACCGTTCTGATTTTCATCACCATTATAAATTGCATACCGGCCGGAAGTCGGATTAACTAGAATCTGATTATCACCAAATGCCTGTGACTGAGATTGGGAGAAATTATATGTTATGGTCGGGTCATCAAAATTTATTGTATTAGAGCTCCAGGTCTCAATCGAATTTCTGTGTCTCAGCTGAATATAATATTCATTATCCGGAAATGCATTCGGGAAGATCATTGATGCGCTGCCTGAGGTTCCTATGTACACCTTAGCAGAATCAACAAATGAAAATGGTGAAACGGAATTCCGGAGATATACATTTACTGTATCCCGCACTGTTCTGCCTGTAGAGAGATTATAAAATCCCTGAATAAGCATGGTCATATTAAGTTCATTATCAGGATCATCTCCGGATACTTCCCTTACCCACAAAGATCTGCCGTATGTCGATGCAATCACATACTGTTTTCCGGTTTCCAGAGTGCTGTCAATCCATTTCATCTCTGTGACTATTGTCGCATCCGGCATTCCGTTATTCCATCTGTGCCAGCTCACTCCTGCATTGGTAGTTCTGAAACATCCTGTCTCCGTTCCGAGATATAAATAATTATTAAGCAATCTGTGCGGTACCAGCCCGCCTACAGGAACATCCGGAAGATTACCGCTGATATTTGACCAGCTTAATCCTCTGTTAGTAGTCTTAAAAACTTTATTGCCTGCAGAGAATCCATTGATCAAAGCATAGGCAGTATTTGTATTTACCTGATGAGGCACTACCTGTCTGACTTTCAGACCTGATGGTATTCCGCTTGATCTTTCACTGAAACTTCCTCCGTCATAGACTCTTATCTTACTTCCGAAACCCGCAGAGTTTAATGTTGCATATATAATGGCTTTCGGGAAAAGATATTTTGAAACTCCTAAATCAGTTATCGTTGCAGGAAAAGGAGTGAGATTTAATTTACTCCAGGACTCTCCTGTATCAATGGATTCATAAACATAACCTCCTCCGTTTGTATAAAGCTTTATAGGATGAGTTCTGTCGCTTCTCATTTTTGTGTACCAAGTACTAATTGGATCAAGACCCGTGTGATTAGTATCCCACGTAAACCCCTGATCTGTAGATTTATAGATCTGAAATTTGAAATTCCCTTTATATGCACCTGAAGTAATATAAACATATAACGAACTGTGAGGATCGACAGCAACTCCTCCGCCGTCTCCGCCTTTGGTATAAGACCACGACTGTCCGCCGTTTGTTGTTCCTGTAATTCCATTGTCCTGAGAACCCCCGTAGATCACTCCCCTGTTGCTTTCCCCTACATCAAAATTCACATATTGTGTTACGGGTATATAATTAATACCTGTTCCGAAAGTAGCACCCTGATCACTTGAATATGCAACTCCACCGTCATTTCCGATATAGACAGAGTTGCCGTCAGAAGTCCATTCAATAGCGTGCTGATCGGCATGAATATCGGAATCATTCAGTTTAGTCCAGGTAGTACCGCTGTTGGTGCTTCTGAATAATCTTATACCGCCTGCCAGAACAATATTTGAATTTGTCGGACAGACACCTAACACATTATCATACCATCCCTGACCTCCGAGAACCTCTTCAGCAGGAGTAACATCTGACCAGGTAGCTCCGTCATTTGTACTCATAAAAATACCGAGTGTATTATTTCCGGATGAAGATTCCATCATTGTATAAATTTTATTTGAATTACTTGTTCCTATGGAAAGTGAGATCCTTGCAATATCAGAAGTCGGAATACCCGGAGTTGTAACCTTTGCCCAGTTTACTCCGTTGTTAGTTGATTTATAAACTCCATCACCCCATTTACCTGCATAGATAATATTCGGGTTATTTGGATTTATTGCAATATCACTTATCCCGTAGGAATTATTTCCATCAAGATATTTTGTCCATGTCAGTCCACCATCGGTAGAGCGATAATATCCCTCACTGGTAGCAGCATGAACAAAATTCGCAAAAAAGGTCTGATGCCTTATCCTGTAAAAATCTCCCGGGTCAGGTGAAATATCAATATGAGTCCAGTTAACTCCTGAGTTTGTTGTCCGCCACATTCCCGTACCTGCTCTTACTCTCGGTTCTCCGGTTCCTATTAATATTGTCGAAGGGGTTCCGGGATATGACGCTACCGAACCGATTGCAAGACTCGTTACATCTTCACTTGCACCTACCGGTAAGAATCCGATATATCCCCACAGACCACCGGATGCAGTTGCAAGCAATGGATTTGCAGTATTACCTACTTCAATATCAAGCATCCGCCCGCTGAACCTTGCACCGCTTGAAGGAACTACACTTCCGTATGGACCGATCACTCTCCATGAATTAACTGATGCATCGCCTAATTCAGTATCCTCTGGTATCGTTTTGATATCAGACCACATTTTATTCAGGACTTCCTTTGGTAAAACTGCACCATAAGGATAATGCCAGTCTTCAAAATATTTTAATTCAAGATCAGGTCCTTCAAGCTGAACCTCCTCTTTTTCTGCCGGAAGATTATCAGGTGTATTGTTATAAGGAGCAAGATCAACTAGACCACTCTTCTGATTTTGTTCTTTATGATTTTCCGCCGGATTACTTTTAACCGAAAGATTCATGATGAGTAACAGCGGAATAATTGAAATGTAAATTATTGTTTTCATGATGTTTTAATTTTTTAATTAACTAAAATTAGAAACTTCATTATGATTAATCAAAGAATTATATTTAAAAAAGTAATCTGAATAAACATCAGTATGAATTATTTTTGTTTGTTTTCATTCAAATTTCATGTATTTTTTTGTAATTAAAGTAACCTCTCAAAATGCGAAAAAGTAAAGTAATCTTACTATTAAAAACCTTTTCAAAAGAGGAGATAAAGAAATTCGATGATTTATTAAGCTCACCCTATTTCAATAAGAAAAAAACACTGATCCGGTTTTATTCAGAATTGATGAAATTTCATCCTGAATTTCCTGATGATAAAATCTCAAAAGAAAATATTTACAGTAAAACTTTCCCGGGAAAAAATTTCAATGAGCAGGTGATAAAAAATCTGAACAGTGAGATGCTCAGATTGATAAAAGTTTTTTTTGAAATAGAACTGATCGGAACAGACAGGTTTGAAAGAAAGATCAATTTGCTGAAACAACTTGTAAGGAGAAAGGCTGATAAGGTATATCTCAGTGAACTTAAGGGTTTTGAAAATGAGCTTAATGAACAGTCGGATATTTCGGAAAGAAAATTTCATTATTTGTTTCTACTTGAAGAACTGAAGATAGCATATCATCTTGAGAGGAATGAACAACCAAAAGTATTTGACAAGGTCATGAAATCAGGTGAACATCTGATTTTGTATTTTCATCTGCATTTTATAAAGACAATTTCCAATCTGAATATTAACCGCCAGACTTATAGTGTGAATTATGAAACAAACTTACCTGCTGAATATTTTGACAATACTTCTTATGAAAATATCATAAAATACATGAAAGATAATAAGATCAGTAATTCCGATCTTTTCGAAATGTATTATCTCCGGGTGAAATGCAATACTTATCCTTTTGAAGAGGTTCATTATTTTAAATTCAAAGAACTGCTTCTGAACAATTACAACTCTCTGGATAAAATAGAGACATATGGTTTATTCATAGCTCTTGAGGCATATTGCCTGAGAAAATTAATGTCAGGTGATTTAAAGTTTTCAAAAGAGCTGTTTGATATTTTCAGAATTGAGATAGATAAGAATTTCTATAAATTTTCGGATGCATCTCCTGTCACTTTCATGAAATTCAGAAATACTTATCTGACTGCGCTCAGACTTCACGAATTTGACTGGTTTGAAAAATTCATAGATGATTACAAAAATGATTTAATAGAATCCGATCGAAATGCCGTTTTAAAAATAGCATATGCTTATTTTAATTTTGAGAAAGATGAGTTTGAAAATACTTTGAAACTGCTTGCAGATCTGAATCCGCCTCAGTTATTTTTGAAAATGGATATCAGGAATTTAACTCTGATGGCGCATTATGAACTGGATTATATTGATTCGGTATTATCACAGATAGATTCGTATAAGCATTTTCTTACTGGCAGCAATTCTCTTTTTGAAGCTATGAGAGAAAGTAATTTCAGATTTTTAAATTCTCTGAATTCATTGATACTTATGAAGGAAAAAGATCAAAAAGACAGTCTGGAAGAATTAAAGTTAAATCTGATTCCCTATGTAGGGGAAAGAAGGATCGTTTGGCTAATTGAGAAGATAGATGCGGAAATATAATTTACATTTCAACGGATTGTAATTTGTGATTCTTAGACGTTTGATGTTATTACTGAAGAATCCGAAGTTGGATATAATCTGTCACAGACGTTCATCCGAGATTGATATTTTCTATTTTTTCAAATTCATCGAATATCGCCGGTTCTACTACTGATTATATCTCAGTTAATTTCCTATTTTGCAAAAAATATTGCTAATACAATAAATGATATCCAGGCTAACAACCATCCGAAAGATACTACTGCCAGAAAAATCAGAATATCGTAAGCTTTAACAAATTCAGAAAGATAATGTAAATGCGGTCGTATTGACATGACAACCTTCCTTTCTTTTTAAATTTTTTTGCTTAAAATTTATAAGGTTTTTTTCTGTTCCTTAACGTTCAAAATTAAAAAAATCTGATCCCCGAAGAAATCCAATAATTTCCGCCTGCAGAGTATATCATTACCGATGACTAAAGCCATAGGCAATGATATACAACTTTCAACTTTCTCCGCCGCGGCGGATTTTAACTTTCAACTTTCAACTTTTAACTTTTAACTTTCAACTTTTAACTTTTAACTTTTAACTTTTAACTGAATTAAGGTGTGACCTTACTCACAAACGCACTAGCATTATTCGATGTGATGACAAGATCATTGAGATCAGTGCTGTTATCTCCATTCATATCAGTCGGTACATATCCATTGGTGAACGAACTAGCATCATTAGAGACATTAACTAAATCCGTCAGATTTACAAACCCATCCTGATTTTCATCTCCGATGTAAATTGCAAATCTCACCGGTGATGCATCTACCTGTATCTGATTATTCCCGTATGCCTGCGAAATTGACATACTGAGATCAATTACAGTTGAAATACCTGAAGTGAATGAAAATGGTACTGCGCTCCATGTTTCAATACTGTTTCTGTGTTTAACCGTAAAATAGTAGTTACCGCTCGGAGCATCTAAGAATGTGAGATGGAGATTTCCGTTAGATTCGACTATTGCTTTTGTCTGATCGACTATTGCAAACGGAGATGCTGAATTTCTAAGCTCAACGCTAACAGTATCGCTGACTTGTGAATTACTTCCCGGATTGTAAAATCCTTCGATGAACATTTTAAGATCCATAATTATAGGTATTTTCGCCGATCCAAGATAAATATATGCTTTACCGGTAGTTAATGAATTTCCCATAGCGCTGACAATGACATCTGAAAATCCGTCACCGTTTATATCACCGGCAGAGGAGACAGATACTCCATAAGCGTCATTTATTGATTCTCTGTACATTGTCACATCTTCTGAATTATTCAATGATACTCCTCCAAAATAAATATAAGCCCTTCCGGTAGCTGAAGGTATACCAATAATCACGTCAGAATAGCCGTCTTTATTTACGTCTCCTGCATCAGAAACAGTCCAGCCAAAAGAGTCACCCGGATTCTCTCCTGTTATAGTCAGATCAGCTATATTATTCATTACAGATCCTCCTAAAAATAAATATGCTCTTCCGGTAGATGAAGAATAAGCATTTGCACCTATGATCACATCATCATAGCCGTCACCGTTTACATCACCCGCAACGGAGATCGATCTTCCAAAACTGTTTAAAGTTGATTCTCCGTTCAATATAACATCAGCAGTATTATTCATTACGGACCCACCCAGATATATATAAGCCCTGCCGGTAGTTGTATTGTATCCATAAGCCCCTACTATCACATCATCATAGAAGTCTTTGTTTACATCACCGGCTGAGGATACAGAATATCCAAAAAAGTTACCCGTTGCTTCACCTGTCATAATCAAATCAGCAGTATTATTCATCGTTGAACCTCCGAAATATATATAAGCTCTACCGGTATAAGAACTATATCCATAAGCGCCGGCGATCACATCATCATAGCCGTCGTCGTTTACATCTCCGGCTGAAGAAACCGAAGTTCCAAATCTATTATTGGTTGTTTCGCCTGTCATTATCACGTCAGCAGTATTATTCATAAACAAACCTCCGAAATATATATAGGCTCTGCCTGTATTTGAACTATATCCATAAGCACCGACGATCACATCATCAAAGCCGTCGTCGTTTACATCTCCGGCCGTTGAAACCGATGTACCAAAATAATTATTCAATGCTTCACCTTCCATCTCTACATCAGCTGTATTATCCATAATTTTTCCTCCAAAATAAATATAAGATTTTCCGGTATTAGCTGAATATTGATTTGCACCAATTATTACATCTGAATAGCCGTCACCGTTTACATCACCTGCTGAAGAAACTGAAAATCCAAACTTGTTGCCTGATAACTCACCTGTCAATATCAAATCCGATACTATCTCATTCTCCATAAAGTAATCATAAAAATAAGCTCTTCCTTTACCTGAAGAATAAGTATATGCTCCGGCTATAAGATCCGGAAATCCATTGCCGTTTACATCGCCGGCATTTGATACTGAATATCCGAGATAGTTACCTGATGCCTCTCCTGAGATTGTTACATCAAAAGTATTATTCATAAGAGAGCCTCCGAAAAATATATACGCTCTGCCTGTAAATGAAGAATTTCCGTAAGCACCGACTATCACATCATCATAACCATCGTCATTAATATCACCTGCAGCTGATACTGAATTTCCAAAATAATTGCTTGTAGCTTCGCCTGTCATTGTAACATCGACCGTATTATTCGGTGTTGAACCTCCATAAAATATATACGCTCTGCCTGTGAATGATAAATACCGCATCGCGCCAACTATCACATCATCATAACCGTCGCCGTTTACATCTCCGGCACCGGAAACTGAAACTCCAAACCATAGGGATGATGACGGTCCGGTATAAGTTACATCTGCGACACTATTCATTGGTGACCCTCCGAAAAACAGATAAGCTCTTCCAACAGTAGAATTATAAGCATATGCCCCGACTATCACATCATCATAACCGTCGCCATTTACATCACCGGCACCGGAAACGGAATATCCAAAATTGATTCCGATTGCGCTGCCTGAAATTACCGGACCTCCAATAAGGTTAACTGCACCGCCAAGATATATAATTGAATAACCTGTATTTCCAAAATATCCCGGAGCTCCTACGATCACGTCATCAAAGCCGTCGTTATTTACATCTCCTGCTGCAGAAACTGACGTTCCGAAAGCATCACCTGCCGATCCGGCAAAATTAAAATCAGCATCATTATTCATAGATGCTCCACCAAGATAAATATATACTTTTCCTGAAGTCGTATTGTAACCGTCAGCTCCGACTATTACATCGTCATAGCCGTCATTATTTACATCACCGGCTGAAGAAACCGAGTATCCGAATTTGTCCCCGGGTGTATCGCCTTTCAATATTACATCTGCAACCGTATTAATGTTTACTCCTCCAAAAAAAATATAAGCTCTTCCTGAACTGGAAGAATATCCGTATGCACCGACAATAATGTCATCAAATCCATCTCCGTTTACATCACCTGCAGAAGAAAC
>JAGQWH010000155.1 GCA_020437545.1 Ignavibacteriota bacterium | reverse complement strand
TATTTGATTCAAAATAATTCGGAATGAAAATGCTGTTTGTGGAAAAAGGGAAAGATCATTAAACCGGATTTACGGTATTAAATAAATCCCGATAATTGTTTTTTCAGGCAGATGATCAGGATAGTTTAGTGGACGCATATATGCGTCCACTACTTTAGAAGAAAACATACGTTTTATAACAATCCGGGAGTTAGAGAGCTGGCTCTAATCTTTGCCTCTTTGTTTCTGAGCAGGAAAACATAAAAATTTCTGTGTTAATATTTTCGAAAAAATAGTTTAAGTTAAATCCTACAATAAGAATGAAGAATTTAAAACTCACAGAACTTTTACTTAATCTCACTCCTTCAGAACTGAAAAGATTCAGTGATTTTGTCAGATCTCCTTATTATAATAAGAACAAGAAGCTCATCCCGGCTTTTGAATTTATAGAAGACTGCATAAATTCTTCAGATACGGAATTGCTTACAAAGGAAAACATATTCAGCGTCATTTATCCCGGAGAAAAGTTTAATGATACTAACCTCAGATCCCAGTTGTCGGATCTGAAGAAACTGTGCGAGAAGTTTCTGATAGTCTGCGAATATGAGAAGAATCCGGAAGACCGGAAGCTGCATTTGCTTAATTCACTTGCTTCCCGGAATGCGAAAAAGAATTTTGAAGTAATATCCAATGAAACGGCAAATGAACTTAAGGGAAATTTCAATAAGAATTTTGACCATTATCTGAGGGAGATAGGTTTTGAGAAAGCCCGGATACTCGCCAAGGGAGCGAATGTTGAAGTTAACCTTGACAGGAATTATTACAGGCTTTCTGATGCTATTGATCATTATTTCCTTTCATCAAAACTTGATCTGATAAATTCTTTTCTCAGCAGGAAGTATCACGTGCTCGGGAGTTTTAAGCTTGATCTGAAATTCACAAATGAGATTATAGAATTCATAGAGTTGAACCTGAATGAGTTAAAGAAGAGCGATCCGTTTATTTACTGCGAATATCTGATCTATAAAATGATGACAGCTGCCGACAGTGATAAATATTTTAATGACCTGCAGAGCTATGTTATTAGAAACATAAGAAAATATGATCATGCTGCACTCGAACAGGTATATTTTCCGATGATCAATTTTGGCTTTAATAAAGTTGCTCTCGGGGAAATTGAATATCTGAATAAATTATTTCAGATATACAAAAGCTTTGAGAAAAGAGGATTTTATGCTGATATGGAATACATACAGGATATGGATCTTATCAGTATTGGGATTGCAGGGCTTAGGTTAAATAAAGTTCAGTGGATCGAGGACTTTACTAAAAAATATGAATCTAAATTAAAAAGCAGTTTTAAAGAAAGTACTGTTAACTTGGTTCTATCGCTTGTCTGTTTTAAGAAAAAGAAATATGAAGAAGCAGTAAAATATTTGAATAAAGTAAATTACGAGAATTCATATTACTATCTTAAATCCCGGGAAACGCTTCTTCAGATCTATTATGAGCAAAAGGAATTTGTTGCTTTGGAGTCTCTTATGGATTCCATCAGACATTATCTGAAAAGAAGACGTGAGGTTCTGTCGATACATTATGAGAGATATGTGAAGTTCCTGAAATATCTTGGGATGCTTTTAAAAGCTGCAGAGGAAGATAAAAGTAAGATCAGGGTTTTGAAGAAAGAGCTTGATAAAAATATTAATGTGATCGGGAGAGAGTGGCTGCTTGAGAAAGTTTTAGAGTTAAATGTTAAAAGTTGAAAGTTAAAAGTTAAAAGTTAAAAGTTAAAAGTTGAAAGTTAAAAGTTAAAAGTTAAAAGTTGAAAGTTGAAAGTTGAAAGTTTCAGGTTACGAATTTTTTCATTAAGCTTTTGATACAGGTGTCGGTTAGAAGTAAATTATTTTTCAAAAATTCAAATTTCGGACAAATGGCTAAATTTATCTTCATTTTTATTGTTGTGATCAGTTTTAGCTTTGTGAAGACAGTCAACTCAATAGATTGCACCGTTACATCTGTTGGATTTACTCCTCTCAATGATCTTGGTCCGGGATATTTCAGAGGCTTTCAGGGCGGACTTTATCCCGGTGGATCGAATACAAGACCAGCGCTTCACAATAAAGACGGAGTAATTATAGCACATAATATCGTTCCGCTTGATACTGCCGGAAATTATGATCCTGTCAATGGGAAGATAGTGTTGCTTTCAGTCGGAATGTCCAATACCAGTCTTGAGTTCACAAAATTTATGAGTTATGTTTCAGCATCCCCAATAATCAATCCAAAATTAGTTGTTGTAAACGGAGCTCAGGGTGGGAAAGACATTAACTTAATAGTAAATCCTTTGGATTCATTCTGGACTATCATAAAGCAAAAATTGGCATTCAAAGGAGTGACAGTTAAACAGGTACAGGCAGTCTGGTTCAAGGAGACTGATAAAGGTCCGACAGATACAGCTTTTTTAAGTTACACAAATGATATTAAGGATAAGTTTAAGACCGTGATGAACATAATGAAAAGCAATTATGTGAATTTAAAATTATGTTATAACAACAGCAGGATATATGCGGGATATGCAACCTCTCTAACTAACCCCGAGCCTTATGCATATTACAACGGCTGGACGGTAAAATGGATGATAGAGGAACAGATCAACGGTGATTCAGGTCTTGTATATAAAGGAGCATTTGCGAATTCACCCTGGCTTTCATGGGGAGCTTATGTTTGGGCTGATGGAGTGATCCCAAGAATTGATGGACTAAACTGGGTTTGTTCAGATTTCAATCCTGACGGTACTCATCCTGATACTTCAGGAATCATAAAAGTAGCTTCAAGATTGTTTACTTTCTTTTCTACTGACGAGACTACAAAACCATGGTTTCTGAAAAACATGACAGTTAATATCTATACCGGACTGGAAGGATTCATGGTACAGGCGACATCTGGTTTGAGAATGAGGGATTCTATGTTTGTTTATTTAAGACAATCAGCTGCGCCGTTCAGTCTGATAGATTCATCTTCTGCAATAGTTGATTCCGTTACATTGAAAGGAATTTATAAATTTTATAATACAGCACAGGGATCATATTATTTTCAACTGAAGCACAGAAACAGCATCGAAACATGGAGCCGGGCGGGAGGTGAAAATCTTATTCAGGGAAATATTTACAATTATGATTTTACCGGAGGGATCAAGAGCTTATGGAAGTAATCAGGTTCTGAAGGGAAACAAGTATTGTTTCTTCGGAGGTGAAGTAATAAAGGACGGGGTTGTGGATCTTAGTGATATTGTGCAGGCAGGTAATGATGCAACTACATTTGAATCAGGTTATACAAATTCAGATGTGAACGGTGATATGCTAGTCGATCTTTCGGATGTGGTATTTGTTCAGAATAATTCGACTCAGTTTGTTACGAGTATTACTCCTTAAAAATAATTAAGAACTCAAGTTACGCAAGTTGTCTTTTTTACGATTAAAAACCTCCCCCTGCCCCCTCCTTTGCAAGGAGGGGGTTATGGGGTGGATATCAAAATCGAAGAATATTAATTTTTTTTAAAAGCATTTTGTAATTAATTTTACCTTTTAACAAGCCTTATTATAATTTTGCGTAACTTCAGTTAAGAATTAAAAATTACAATCCTCCTATACGGAACAAATTTAGAGTTACGATTAGTCCTAAGAGGTTTAAATACTTAGTGTTTTTGAGTCTTTGAGCTTTAGAGGTAATAAATGTTAAAAGAAATTAATTTTATCAAAATATAATAAATTAAAGTATAATTGTCAGAGTTCATACATTTACATAACCATTCACATTATTCATTACTCGATGCCATCTCGACCATAGACGGACTTGTGGAAGCAGCAGTTGACAACAAGATGAAAGCTGTTGCGCTTACCGATCACGGTGTAATGTACGGTATAATGGAGTTTTACAAAAAAGCAAAATCAAGCGGCGTTAAGCCTATAATAGGCTGTGAAGTGTATGTAGCTCAGTCAGGTTCCAGATTTGATAAAACCAAAAAGACAGTGAGGGCGATAGCGGAAGTGGAAGAGCAGAGTCTTGAAAATTCGGACGGACTTGTTTCATCAAACATAAATTACGCGCATCTTATCCTTCTTGCAAAGAATGAAACGGGTTATAAAAATCTGATGCGTTTAACTTCCATCGGACATACTGAAGGATATTATTACAAACCCCGGATAGATCTTGAAGTACTGAGTCAGTACAGTGAAGGGCTGATAGCAACTTCAGCCTGTGCCGGCGGCGTTATCTCTTGTTACATTACAAGAAATGATCTTGTTACTGCTGAGAAAATGACGGGTGTTTATAAGGATATTTTTGGCGAAGATTTTTATCTCGAAATTCAGGATCATGATATTCCCGCAGAAAAAAAAGTGATGGAGGTGATGCCGGGACTGGCAAAAAAATTCGGTCTTAAGCTCATAGCAACAAATGACGTTCATTACATAAGAAAAGAACATGCGATAGCGCATAATATTTATCTTAACCTCAGCGCAAAACAATCCGCAAAGTCAGTCAGAAACAACGGACAAAATGATGTAATTACTAATCTGCGGTACGGTACGGATCAGATCTATTTCAAATCCACCGGAGAGATGTGTCAGCTTTTCAGAGACTACCCCGAAGCTATCAGATCTACTCTTGAAGTTACTGAAAAATGTAATGTAGAACTTGATACTTCCACCAACTACATGCCTAATTACCGCATTCCTGAAGAAGAAAAAAATATCAAAACATTTGATGAATATCTGGAAAAGCTTTCCAGAGAAGGATTAAAAAAGATTTACGGAACCGTTCCGAAGGAAGCAGAAGACAGACTCATGTTCGAACTAGATGTCATCAGGAAAATGAATTTCTCGGGTTACTTTCTGATCGTCCGGGATTTTATACATTATGCAAAGAACAATGATATAATTGTCGGTCCCGGAAGAGGAAGCGCAGCGGGAAGTCTTGTCTGTTATTGCATTGGGATAACAAATGTAAATCCGCTTGATTACGGTTTGCTTTTTGAGAGATTCCTTAATCCGGAAAGAATATCTATGCCCGATATAGATATAGATTTTCAGGATGATAAAAGAGATCTCGTTATTCAGTATGCAAAGGAAAAGTATGGTGAAAGCTCAGTGGCTCAGATAGTAACATTCAACAAGCTTGCTCCGCGTGGTGTTTTGAAAGATGTAGGAAGAGTAATGAATTTTCCTTATCAGGAAATAAACGACCTCACGAAAACAATTCCGATCATATTCGGAAAGGTAAAGAAGCTTAGTGATTGCATGAAAGAGGAAGAGGATTTTAAAAAATATTTTCAGACCGGGGATACATATCAGAAAGAAGAAAAGAAAAAGCTTTTTGAATACTGCAGGGTACTTGAGAATCTGAATAAGAATTCATCCATCCATGCCTCCGGAGTTGTAATAGCTCCGGGCAATGTAACGGATTTTGTTCCATTATCAAAAGTGACTGGTGAGGATAATGTATTCTGTACTCAATATGACATGAAGCAGCTTGAAGATGCGGGAATGATAAAGATCGATTTTCTCGGATTGAAGGAATTAAAGGTTATTGGGAAAGCACTGACACGTATTAACAAAAGATATAATAAAAATCTTACAATAGATGAAATACCTCTTGATGACGAAAAGACGTATGAACTTTTCTCAGCAGGATCGACGGTAGGTATTTTCCAGTTCTCAAAAAGCAAGATGCGTGAATCACTTGCAAAGCTTAAGCCAAAGAATATCAACGATCTTGCAGCGATGAATGCATTATACAGACCGGGACCGATGGCGCTTATACCGGATTTCATTGATAAGCGGTTTGGCAGAAAGCCGATCACATATCTTCATCCGAAAATGGAAAACACTTTAAAGGAGACGTACGGGATAATAGTTTATCAGGAACAGGTAATGCAGATCGCCCGGGACGTAGCGGGATTTTCGCTTGCTCAGGCGGATAACATGAGAAAAGCGATGGGTAAGAAAGATAAGGATACGATGAATAAAGTCCGGTCACAATTTATTGATGGGGCACTGGGAAACGGAGTCAGTAAGAAGATCGCATCTGAGATTTTTGATCTGATCCTGAAATTTGCAGATTACGGATTCAATAAATCCCACGGAGTTGCATATTCCATCCTTGCGTTTTATACAGGTTATCTGAAGACTCATTATCCGCTCGAGTTTCTGACAGTCTCAATGGGTTGCAGAAAAGATGATGAGACAGAGCTTCAGCAGCTTGCGAATGAATGCAAGAAGATGAAGATCAAACTCAGAGCTCCGGATGTCAATGACAGTGAGATGGATTTTGGTATTAAATATCCTGATGATGTAAATGGTGAAAGCAGTGAGGGCGGAGAGATACTTTACGGACTCAGCGCCATTAAGAACGTAGGTGAGAAAGCAGCGGCAAACATAATTTCAGAAAGAGAGCTAAACGGTAAATACACAGGTTTTATTGACTTTTTGAAACGAGTCGATCTCAGACTTGTTAATAAAAAGTGTGTTGAGAATCTTATTTTTTCAGGAGCTTTTGATAATATTGATCCCAACAGGAATAAACTGTTTCTGAATCTTGAACGATCTACAATGTATGCTCAGCGATACAGCACCAGCGAAGAGGCTATGGGACAGGAAGGACTCTTTGGTGACAGCGGAAATTCGAAAGTAGTGAATCAGGATTATATCATACAGGATTATGAGGATTTTTCTGATACGGAAAAATATAACAGAGAAAAAGCCGCTATAGGATTTTATATTACCGGACATCCGCTTGCAGTTTATGAAAATGACATTCAGAGTTTTATAGATCTTTCATTCGGAGATGATCCGTCTGAACTTGATTTCAATAAACTCAAAACCGTCACAATGTGCGGAGTAATCAATGAAGCGCAGATAAAACTCTCAAAGAAAGGAAATAAATTTGTAGTATTTAATCTCGTGGATTTTGAGGGATCGGGTGAATGCATTGCATTCGGCAAACTGTTTGAAATGAAAGCAAATCTGTTTACAAATGATAATCTCGTGATAGTAAGAGGTACGCCTGAGGAAAACGGGGATAAGATCAAATTACTTGTCAATGAGATATACAGCATTGATGCGTTTCTTGAAATGTATGTTAAGAATTTGATGCTTCATCTCCCGGAAAAAGATACTGAAATAGAGAATCTATATAAGATCAGGGAAATGGTGGAAGACAATCCCGGAACTTCAAACCTGTTTTTTAACGTTACCAATACCTCAAATTCAAGAGCATTCATCTCAAAAGAGTATAAAATAAAAGCATCAAAGGAATTAATTTCCAACTTGAAAAATATAGTTGGAGAAAATAACTTAAGGTTAAATTAATATTCACAAAAATCATATAAAGAAAGGATAGTAAAAATGAGTCTAATAGAATTCACAGACGCTAATTTCGAGCAGGAAGTAATTAAATCCGATATACCGGTACTGGTTGATTTCTGGGCAGTATGGTGCGGACCTTGTAAACAGATCGCTCCGATAGTCGAAGAACTTGCCGGCGAACTCGAAGGCAAAGTTAAGATCGGTAAACTTGATGTTGATAACAATCAGGAAGTTTCAGTAAAATACGGGATCAGAAGCATTCCTACATTACTTATCTTCAAAGAAGGAAAAATAGTGGATCAGATAGTTGGATTTGCACCGAAAGCCCAGATTACTTCTAAACTGACTCCTCATTTTAATGTAGAAGTAAATTAAAATATTCTCCGGGCTTTCAGTTGTATTTTTAATTTTGGTTTATCAAAAGCGGGACATTGCTAATGTAATGTCCCGCTTTTTTTTGTAAAAAAACAAACCCGCCTAGTCTGCCTCAAAGTCTCAAAATCTCAAAGGAGATTGCTTTAAATATATTATCTTAGATTATTCAAGAATTAGAGTATTTGATGCAGTTTGTTTTTTTTCAGATAACCTTTGAGGTTTTGTAACAAGAATGAAAAATCATATTTCTATTTGTAATTATAACTAATGGTAATTTTATGTGAAGATAGAATGTAATTAACTTACCTTAATCCCACTCAAAACTTTCTTTTGAAAAATGGGGTGGACTATGTTTGGTTTTAACTTATAGTGTTCACCCTCCGCCATGGATAAGAGGAATTCTATTTTTTAGGAAAGTCTGATAAAGTCGGAACGAAAACATAAAATTTTTTAAAATTAAATTACAGTAAAGATCAAAAATCAATCCGCCACGGCGGATCAAAAATCCCAAATCCGAAATCCCAAATCTATTCACCAATGATCTTCACTAAAACCCTTTTCTTTCTCATACCGTCAAACTCTCCGTAGAATATCTGTTCCCAGGGACCGAAGTCAAGCCGGCCTTCCGTAACAGCCACGACAACTTCTCTTCCCATTATCGTTCGCTTTAAATGCGCATCAGCATTATCTTCATAAGTATTATGCTTATATCTTGAGTGAGGTTTTTCGGGAGCAAGTCCTTCGAGCCAGACCTCAAAATCATTATGAAGTCCGGATTCATCATCATTTATAAACACACTTGCGGTGATATGCATGGCATTGCACAGAAGAAGACCTTCTTTGATCCCGCTTTCTTCAAGACAGTTCTCAATATCAGGTGTGATATTAATGAACTCTCTGCGGTGAGTTACATCAAACCAAAGTTCTTTTTTGTAGGATTTCATTTTGATAGTATTGAGTAATGAGTATTGAGTATTGAGTATTGAGTATTGAGTATTGAGTATTGAGTATTGAGTATTGAGTATTGAGTATTGAGTATTGAGTATTGAGTATTGAGTATTGAGTATTGAGTATCTTTTAAAAAAATCAAAAATCAATCCGCCACGGCGGATCCCAAATTCCAAATCCGAGATCCCAAATCCCAAATCTGATATCCCAAATCAAAGATCACTTAAACTCATTTCCAAATTTATACAATATCGGGACTCCTTCAAAAAAATGATTCAGCTCTTCTTTCGAAATTTTTTTTCTGTCAGCCAGATCGGGTTTATAAAAATCCAGCCAGGGGTCGGTAGCAACATATATGTCACCGTTATCATCAAAAGTAATGGATTCGGGTGCAATCCCAAGAACTCTGTCAATGTCTTTATGTCCGGGGATTGGAAGTGACATTTCACGGGTTTCGCTTTCTTTGACAGTAAAGTCATCATTGAATTTAATATAGAACATGCTCTTCCTGTTCCGGTCAATACCGTAAATGTAATGATCATCTATAGCATAGAGAGCTGTAATGCTGCTTATCCTGAGATCCCGCGTACTGATTTTTTTTACTTCATTCGTTTTCCTGTCCAGAATATAAAGAAGAGTGCTGTCGGTAAAACTCTTTCCTTCGGTCTGATAATTTTCAAGTCCGAGAAAAAAGTAATTATCAGTCAAGGCAAGTCCTTCAAATCCGACATTGTCAAAAGTGTGTTCATAAATTTCCGCAGGAAGCTTCAGCCTTTTCATAGTCAGCATTGAATCCAGAGTAAAGATATCGTTATTGAATGTGAGTTCGTATATGCCTTCTTTTTGTTTGTATATTTCCGGATCAAGCGAACTGTATTCATGA
>JAGQWH010000154.1 GCA_020437545.1 Ignavibacteriota bacterium | reverse complement strand
GAAATGTTGCAAGATGTCTGTTTTACTTTTTAATAAGATATCAGAATTACAGCGGATTCATGGATGCCGTTCAGGAGAATGTATTAAGGCAGTGGAATGTTTTCGATACTGTTGATGCTAAAGAGCGCTTCAGGGAAAATGGCATTCAGGCATTTCAGAATAACAGGAGTCCGTTCGTTGATCATCCTGAATTTATTGACAGAATTAAAAGCACCTTTTCTGTGATCCCGAATATCTCTAGACCGGAGATCGCCGCTTCACCTGTTAATTATGCTTTTGATACTCTCTCAGTAAATGATACTTCTTCTCTTATACTTACATTATTCAATTACGGAACAGGAAATTTAAATATCAATGCAGTGAATTCTTCTTCACCTCAATTTACGGTAGAGAATTTTCCATCGACAATAGCTCAGAATGAACTGGGATATGCAAGGATCAAATTCAGACCTGACCAGATCAACCAGACATTTAATTCAACATTAACAATATTAAGTAACGACACGACCATTTTTGTAAATCTGACAGGTCGCAGTAATAATACAGTCGGAGTTTCAACATTTACATCAGAAATTCCGTTTACTTATTCGCTTCAGCAGAATTATCCGAATCCGTTCAACCCGAGTACAAATTTGAAATTTGGGATTTCGGATATGGGATTCGTTACTTTGAAAGTATATAATGCTCTTGGAAATGAAATCATCACTTTAGTTAATGAAAACCTTTCACCCGGATTTTACGATATAAACTGGAATGCTTCCGGTTATCCGAGCGGTGTTTATTACTATACATTAAAATCCGGAAATTTTACTGAAACAAAAAAAATGTTTCTTCTTAAATAACAATAGTTATTTATAGTATCATAATCTGTTATAAAATTAATTTGTCATAAAGAAAAATGCATTTAAAATTAAAAAGTTTAATAACTCAGATTCTATTATTACAGATAATATTCTGTTTTACTATTTTAAATTTATATTCACAAACCAAAACTGTCACTGACGGAAAGTATCCTTATGAAGTAGTGGAAAATGATCCGCTTGATGCAAGGATCTACACACTTGATAACGGATTAAAAGTTTATCTGACTGTAAACAAAGATGCCCCCCGGATTTATACAAACATAGCAATTGCAACCGGCAGTAAAAATGATCCGCACGATGCTCAGGGACTTTCACATTATCTTGAGCATATGCTTTTTAAAGGTACGGATAAGTTCGGCACGAAAAATTATGAACTGGAAAAGCCATTTCTTGATACCATAGTTTCTCTGTATGAACAAAGGCGCGCCACAACTGACCCGGAAGAAAGAAAATTGCTGTATCATAAGATTGACAGTGTATCTTATCTGGCATCTGAATATTCTATTGCAAATGAGTATGATAAAATAATCAGTTCGATCGGAGGTTCGGGTTCTAATGCTTATACGTCCGTTGAGCAGACTGTTTATCTTTGCGATATCCCTTCAAATCAACTTGAAAAATGGCTGCAGCTTGAAGGCGAGAGATTCCGGAATCCTGTAATGAGAATTTTTCATACCGAGCTTGAGGCCGTTTATGAAGAAAAGAACAGAGGTCTGGATAATGACGGTAGCAAGGTCTGGGAGGATCTTTACAGTGGTCTTTTCCAAAAACATACATACGGTACTCAAACTACTATTGGAAGTGTTGAACAACTTCAGAATCCTTCGATTCAAAAGATCATAGATTATTATCATGAAAGGTATGTTCCGAATAATATGGCAATCTGCCTGTCAGGTGATCTTGATTTTGATAAGACCATAGAATTAATAGACAAATATTTTGGAGGATTACAAAGTAAGGAAGTTCCACCGTTTGTTCCACCGGTGGAAGATCCAATTACAAGTCCTATAGTTAAAGAAGTACTCGGACCTTCAAGCGAATCAGTGATATTTGGTTACAGAGCGCCCGGAGCAGATTCAAAAGAAGCTGATATCATTGACATACTTGAGAATATACTTTCCAACGGCAAAGCCGGTCTGATAGATCTTAATCTCGTACAGGATCAGAAAGTAATTGATGCTTATGCAGGTACTGATATCAACAAAGATTACTCTGTAATTTATTTCGGCGGTGAGCCACGCGAAGGTCAGACACTCGAACAGGTTAAAGATCTTCTGATGCAGCAGATCGAGCTTGTTAAGAAAGGACAATTTCCCGACTGGATGATCCCCGCTATTATCAGTAATCTTAAATTAAAACATATAGAAAGTCTTGAATCAAATGATGCAAGAGTAGATGCTTTTGTCGGTTCATTTGTAATGAACATTCCATGGGAAAAATATATTTTTTACAAAGAGAGACTTGCAAAAATTACAAAAGAAGATGTGGTAAAATATGCCAATGAAAATCTTAATGATAATTATGTAATAGTATATAAAAGAACAGGTGTTGATACAACTATAAAGAAAGTGGAAAAGCCTGAGATAAATCCTGTTAAGGTTAATGCTGATGATATTTCGGAATTCACGGAGACAATAATATCAGAGCCTACTGAAGATATCGAACCAAAATTCATTGACTTCAAAAAAGAGATCAGTGAATTAAAATTAAAGGATAACATCCCTTTATATTACCTTCAGAACAAAAAGAATGAGATCTATAATCTTGTTTATAAAATAGAATCCGGATCCAATTCAGACAGAAGACTTACTTTTGCAGTAGATTATTTAGACTATCTGGGTACATCAAAATATACTTCTGTTGAGCTTCAGGAAGAATTTTATAAACTTGCCAGTTCATACAATGTCAGTGTTTCTGAAGATGAAGTTACAGTCAGTCTTTACGGGCTTTCAGAGAATTTTGAAAAAGCCTTGTCCTTGTTAGAACATTTGATCTCTGACCCTGCAGGGAATAAAGAAGCGCTTGACAATTTAGTATCAGATATTTTAAAAAGCAGGGAAGACGCAAAATTATCAAAAAGAACTATCCTCTGGGGAGGAATGGTTAATTATGGAAAGTACGGAAAAGACAATCCGTTCACTTACAGATTATCAGAAGAAGAATTGAAAAGCACAACACCCGAGGATCTTATCAAAGTCATAAAAAATCTTTTTTCCTATAAACAGAGAGTTTTATATTTCGGACCGAAGTCAGCAACAGAAGTTGCGGCGTCAGTGAACAATTCCCACAAAGTTCCTTCCAGATTAAAAGACGCAAAGGCTGAAAATAAATTTACAGAGCTGGATTATGATGAAACAACTGTCTATGTCGTAAATTACGATATGCAGCAGGCTGAGATTGTAATGCTGTCAAAAGGCGGAATGTATGATAAGAATAACATTCCATTAATTTCACTTTACAATGAATATTTCGGCGGCGGTATGGGATCAATAGTTTTTCAGGAATTAAGGGAATCCAAAGCATTGGCTTACTCGGCTTTTTCCAATTATCAGAATACATCCAGATTAAACAGGTCAAACTATATAGTTGCTTATATTGGTACGCAGGCCGACAAACTTCCGGAAGCCATGGCAGGAATGACAGAGCTTTTGAATAATGTTCCCGAAGCGCAGCTTACTTTTAACAATTCTAAGAATTCTATCATAAAAAATATTCAGTCAGAAAGGATAAATGACTCGGACATTCTGTATTACTATGAAGGATCCAAAAAACTCGGAATAGATTATGATTTAAGAAAGGACGTTTATTCGAAGATCCCTCAAATCAGTCTTAATGACGTACTTAAATTCCAGAAAGAATATATCAAAGATAAGAAGTATGTAATACTTGTGCTTGGAGATCTGAAGAAGCTTGATATGAAAACGCTTGAGAGATATGGTAAAGTAAAAGTTCTGACACTTGAAGAAGTGTTTGGTTATTAAAAACCGTAACCGAGTTTTACAAGTTTTCCTCTTTGAAGTATTCCGAAAGTAACATTATCGCTTACGTCAAAATCAAATAACTGCGCATCAACGTAGGCGTCAATTAGATTCACAAGATAAAGGATCGAAGTGTAGATAATAAAATTATCCCTTTGATCCTGATAAAAATTCCTCAGGTTAAGCAGCTGCTGATTTCCAAATGGATTGGTTTCAGTTTGTGAATTGATATACTGCTGTTTATAATCCTGATACTGATTATTGTTATCTATCCAGCCATATACAAAATAACCTCCCAATCCCACAATAATCGGGATCTTCCAGTATGATTGATTATAGAACTGACCTGCTCCCGGTATCAATGCCGAATAAAGCACTGCCTTCCATGGATCTTTTTTCATTTTAAATTTTATATTACCCGTGGATTTTTTTGGGGAATCAATTCTGGTCAGATCATTTCTTTCCAAACTGAACAAACTGCTTCCGGAATTTTCTTTAAGGTTTAAACGGAGAGGATCAATCTGAGCTGTTACCTGACTGTCCGGTACTAACGGAAAGATCATCAAAAAAAAACAAGCACTAAGAAATAAATTCTTAGTGCCTGTTTTAAATTTTTTAAATATCAACAAAAATTTCACATTATTATTTATCCTGTGGTGGAGCTTCATCAGGAGCTTTTTCCTGAGTATTTTGTTGTTGATCAGTTTCCGACGGAGGCTGATTAGTTTCTGACGGTGGCTGATTTGGCTCAGATGGAGGAACAGTAGTAGGCGGCAATTGCTGCTGCTGCTGACCTGCATTTTTCTGAATTATACTTTCATCACCTGTCGTACCGCCTTCTATCATAAGATTAAAAACAATGCTGCCTAAAATTAGCACTGTGGCAAGTACGGTTGTAGCTTTGGTAAGAATATCTGAAGTCCTTCTTACTCCAAAAGCCATTGTGACGCTTGAACCTCCGATAGGTCCTGCTAATCCGTTTCCTTTAGATGACTGCATTAAAACTACAGCTATAAGTAAAATGGATATTATTATTAAGAAAAATATAAATAGTGTTATCATAGGGTGCAAAATAAGCTTATATGCTTAAAATTACAAGTCAGGATTTGTTTCAGAAAGGAAAAATTCTCAAATTGCTAAAAATGATTACAATTCTAAACTAATTCGACAATACTGCCAGTAAATATTTTTTTGCCTCAAAGTCTCAAAGTCTCAAAGAATTTATTTCTAATTGTTTTTTATATAAAGTCTTAAGAGATTTAAAGTTTTTTTTAAGTCAAATTAAGAAGAAAATAATAAGAAGGATTCTTTTTTCCGTTTCCCTTTTCTGACTCTGAATATCAGGAACTAGCCTGAGAAAGTCTTTGAGTCTTCGATACGCCACTGCGGATTCGGGGAAGAAGAAATAAATTTTGAATCGTACAGTTTGGATAAGTCGGGAAGTAGCATGAGGAGCTGAATTATAAATGAAAGAAAAATTTTACGGAACAAAATTAAATTTAGAATGTAGTAAAGTAAATTAAAAAAAATAATTATGAAAACATTAAAATTTTTACTTTCCCTTCTTATCGTTTTTAATTTTACCTCCTGCGGTAATGAAAGCGATTCAAAAAAATTCTCAAATGACACCGAATCTACAAAAAAAGTTGAAGAAAATTACAACCCAATACCTCCGGAGAAAAGTAATACCCCTCCAAACAAACTCTCATACAGAAACAAATCTACATTTAAAGATGAAGGATCTGATATAAATTCTCCCGGAATAAATAACAAAACTATTCAGGAGTCTGAAATCAAAACAACATCTTCAACTGAACAAACCGAAATAAAAACAGACCGGATGATAATAAGAACAGGTACTATAAATATTGAAGTAGAAGAATATAACAAAAGTGAGGAAGAATTATTCAGTATTGTGAACAATCTTAATGGTTATATTTCAAATTCCGCATCTAATGTCAACACTTCCGGCAGGAAACAGGGAAAAATAGATATAAGAATTAAGGCAAAAGACTTTGAAACCCTGATCTCAAAGATCAGCAAATCCGGTAAAGTAATTTCACTGAATATAAACAGTTCTGATATAACAAATGAATTTATAGATCTTGAAGCCAGAAAGACCACACAAAAAGCTCTAGAAGAAAGACTTCTGAATTTACTTAATATAAAAACAGCAAAACTTACTGATGTCGTAGAAGTCGAACAAAAGCTTGCTGAGGTCAGATCACAGATCGAATCAATGCAGGGAAGAATGAGATTCTTAAAAAATCAGTCCGAGGATTCAACTCTGACAGTTTCTCTATTCGAACCATATATAATTCAGTCTGCATCAGGCAGTGGTTTCTTTTTTGAACTCGGTGAAGCCTTTAAGAAAGGACTTGAAGGATTTACTGATGTATTAGCAGGTATAATTACTTTTGCAGTTGCATCTTCTCCTTTTATATTTATGGTGCTTTTTATTCTATATGTCTTGAGAAAATTTTATTTAAAATGGAAGATAAGAAGAGATGCTGTTAAAATTCAGACAAGTTGAATTAAATCAAAATTTAATTAACTAATACGCAAATGCTAAATCTTAAAAATAAAATCTTTGAGCCTTTGAGACTTAGAGGCAAAGGAAAGCAATCGGAGGTAAAGAGAAAAATTTTACCCTTAACAATATAAGGCAATCGTATTAATTTAAATCTTGAAAAATAACAAGATAAAAGGCCGCGGATCACAGTTCAATATCCCAAACCGGTTCGAGAAAATTCACACAGACCATTCAGCTGAGCATAACAACGAAGATCCTCACAGTATTGATAATGAAGGATCCGAAAGAAAGATCCCGACTGAATTTTTTAATGATCACTCAAGATCTGTTTTAGTAAAGAATAACAGCCCTGATCTTGGACTGGGATATAGTATAAATCCTTACAGAGGTTGCGAACATGGGTGCATTTATTGTTATGCCCGTCCAACTCACGAATACCTTGGCTTCTCTTCGGGTCTGGATTTCGAAACTAAAATAATGGTTAAACGGGATGCTCCCGAACTTCTTCAAAGTGAATTCATGAAAAAAAACTGGATACCGCAGTCTGTATTCTTTTCAGGAAATACTGATTGTTATCAGCCGGCTGAAAGGAATTTTCAGATCACCCGAAGATGTCTTGAAGTATTTCTTAGATTCAAAAATCCCGTTTCCATTATAACTAAAAATGCATTGGTTCTCAGAGACATTGATATTCTTAAAGAAATGTCCGAGTTGAATCTGATTAGAGTTGTCATATCCATTACAACACTGAAACATGATCTTCAGAGAAAACTTGAACCAAGGACTTCCTCCCCTGCCATGAGATTAAAGACAATTGAAATATTATCCTCTAACGGAATTTCCACAGCAGTAAATGTAGCTCCAATAATTCCCGGACTTACAGATGAAGAGATCCCTTCAATTTTAAAAGCCGCTTCTGAGAGCGGCGCAGTAAAAGCAGGAAGGGTAATGCTTAGATTGCCGCATTCAGTAAAAGAGCTATTCACAGACTGGCTTAATAAAGAATTTCCTGACCGGGCAAATAAAGTAATTAACAGGATCAAAGAACTTCATGGTGATTCATTATACAACAATAATTTCGGGACACGCCTGACGGGTGAAGGACTCTGGGCTGAAACAGTTAAAAAAATCTTTGATGCCAACTGCAATAAATACGGACTCAATAAACCAACACCACCTCTTTCTACTGATTTATTTAATGTTCCTTCCGAATTAAGAAATAAAGATCAGTACAGCATGTTTGATTTTTGATTTTGGATTTTCTCAAAACCGAATACTAATTACTCAATACACAATACCCAATACTCAATACTCAATATCAATTACCACTTAATTTAAAACCGAAGATAACTATATTGCACACATGCCACTAACAGTTCATATAAACTCATTCAGTTACAAAAAATCAGGTATTCCACAGGATAAGACCGGACACGGTGGAGGGTTTGTTTTCGACTGCCGGTTTATTTACAATCCGGGAAGACGGGAAGAATTCAAAACCCTTACTGGTAAAGATAAAGAGATAATCATGTTTCTCGATTCTCAGATAGAGATGAAAAAATTTCTGAACAATGTCTATGACATCACCGACCCTGCTGTTGAAAATTATATTGAAAGGGATTTTTCTGATCTTATGATCTCATTCGGATGTACTGGCGGTCAGCACAGATCTGTCTATGCTTCGGAAAAACTTAAAGAACATATTTCTTCAAAATATCCTTCTGTAAAAATCGAACTTCATCATATTGAGATTGAAAAAGGACTTATTACAGGAAAATAATTCTTCCGAAATGGAGGAGACCGATCAGGAATTCAAAACCCTCGAAAAGAAAACTTTTCATTTACATTTAATTTCACAGGCATTCAACGGACTGGCGTTCGGTATTCTGATGCTTCAGGATGTTATACTGAAGAAGTCATTGCTGGCAACCGATTTTCAGGTTACGATCCTTATCTTTCTTACAAGTTCTGCATTCCTGTTTTCAATTTACGGAACGGAGATCATAAACCGTTCGAATAATCAGTCCCGGACTATAATCATAATGGCAATCTTCAGCAGATTTTTTCTGCTGATCATTCCGCTATTTGAAACTCCTAACTTTTTCATTTTCTGTATAGCCGCCATGAGTTACACTGACTCATTGATCAAACCCTCTTGGAATACTGTTTTCAAACACAATTATTCACCGGCAAGAAGAAGCATACTATACTCTTATGCATCGAGTTTATATACAGTTGTAATACTTATCGTTACTACATTCCTCGGATATCTGCTGGATATCAATTACCAGCTATACAAGATCTTCTACCCGATCGCAGGGTTATTCGATATTTTAGCGTACATGAATCTTGCCAAAATGATAAAGATGGGACAGATATTTGATGAGACTCACAATAAGTTCTCCGGCAGATTTTCGGGAAGGCTTTTAAAGGATATAATAATTTTACCGGTCAGAAATCTTTTCAGGATATTCAGGGAAAATAAACCTTTCTTAAGATTCGAAATGAATTTCTTTCTCTATGGACTGGCTTTTATGATAGCAAGCCCCGCCGTTCCTATCTTTCTTGTAGATACACTTAAGCTGGATTACGCTCCGATATCTATTGCAAAAGGTCTGGTATTCTATGCATCGACTATTTTGTTCACTCCCCTCATGGGCAAGAAACACGGCATCGGAAATCCCACAAGATTCTGCGGATATTTATTTATCGGATTATTATTCTTTCCGCTTATGATGCTTTCAATAAAATATTTCGGAGTGGATAATCAGATCATATCTCCTGATATACTTCTGTACATTACTTTTTTCTTTTTCGGGATCGCAATGAGCGGAGTGACAATGTCATGGAATCTTAGCTCGATCTATTTTGCCCCGAATTCTCAGGTTGCAAATTATCAGGCAGTGCACATAACTCTTACAGGAGTGCGCGGTCTCTTCGCTCCGTTCATTGGTTATATGTTAATGAAACTTATTTCTATTGAAGCAACTTTCATTGTCTCTTCATTTTTCTTTTTACTGGCAGGTGTGATGATGTTCAGGGAGAGCAGGAAGGAGAATTGATAATTACGAATTAGGAATTAGGAGTTATGAGATATGAGTTATGAGTTATGAGTTATGAGTTATGAGATATGAGTTATGAGATTTGAGTTATGAGATATGAGTTTTGAGTTATGAGATATGAGTTATGAGATATGAGTTATG
>JAGQWH010000153.1 GCA_020437545.1 Ignavibacteriota bacterium | reverse complement strand
GCTCTTAAGAGTATAATAGTAAATTCCGCTTGTGAAGCCTGAGGCATTCCATTTTACATTATATCTTCCCGGTGATAATTTCTCATTTACCAAAGAAGCAACTTCATTTCCAAGGATATCATATACAAGTAATTTAACATTATTTGCAGCATGTAATTCGAAACTTATAACTGTTTCAGGATTGAAAGGATTCGGATAGTTCTGATAAAGTTTAAATCCATCGGGATCAGAAATACCGCTGATATTATTAATTGATACTACAGAGTTTGAGATCACTTTACTAAGCGGACCTCCGTAAGCACCCGGGTCATTTCTGACGCTTCCTAAAGCCGGCCATAATGCCTGTCCGGGATTACCTGAATTTTCCGGATCGTTATATATCAGACTGCTGTCACCTTTGTCAATAACCGGAGAAGTGGTTTTCAGATAATAATTAGTTGAATCAAATTCCGGATCTACATTTATATTACCGGCTCCGTTCCAGCCGCCCTGTACGTCGCAATATCTTACAACAAGTAAGCTTCCGGATATCTGAGAAGCATTGCCCCCGTTATTTCCCCAGATGATATTGTTTCTCAGAGTTCCCGGTGCGCCGCCAAAACTGTAAACACCCGGAGTACCGGAGATACAGGAGTTTGAAGCAATAGTATTGTTTTCAATAAGATTCGATCTGCTGAATGAACCATTTATCCATATACCCGAACCTGCTCCGTAATCTCTTGAATCGATATTTTTACAGATCACATTATTTCTGTATTCACCACCTGTATAATTTAAAACTATGCCGGCTCCGTAGCGGGCAGAATTGTTCATCACTACATTATTATGAAATCTTACATAACTGTCACCGATCCTTATTCCTCCTCCTCCTGTACTAACTACACCTCCCGTTATTGCGTTATTACCTGTAATAATATTGAACTGAATAATCGGAGCAGAATACTGTACAAGTATTCCGCCGCCTTCCCTGTACAAACCTGCACCATGCTCATCCTGCCATTTGGTTCCGGTACCGCCGGTAAGAGTGAATCCCTGAAGGACTGCTGATGAATCCTCATGATTATTAAATATCACGCAGCTTGCACTGTCAGGGAAAACAGGATTGCTGCCGTCGATGATAGTCGACTGGATAAATGAATAATTATTATTCTGATAGAACAGACTTGTCAGAACAATATTTTTTCCGCGGAAATTAATGTTCTCTATGTATGTTCCGGGCTGAACAAGAACGGTGTCCGCATCAGAACTTGCATTGATCGCAGCCTGAATGGTTGCATATTGAGCCGGAACATTTATTACTGTTGCGTGGGATCCGGTTGTGAAACAGATCACTGAACTGAAGATCATGCAGAATATTATAAAGTTCGTTTTCATGATTTTTAAATTTGGTTTATAATATGATTTTAATAGTTAGACATTATAAAAATGTGTCTGTGACAAAATACATATTGAAAACATTTTGTCCCTTCGGTTTCAAAAAAAAATATTTGGATTTTAATTATTGAGATACATATATTATGTGAACATATCGAACATACAAAAGCATAATATGTAAAAGTTTATTTTTAATTCAATTTAAATTTGTATTATGAAAAAAGTATTATCCATAGACGGCGGAGGAATCAGAGGTATTCTCCCCGCTCTATTTTTACATGAAATGGAAAAATCCCTTAACAAACCAGTTTCACAAATATTCGATCTTATCGCAGGAACTTCAACCGGTGGCATTCTGGCATTATGTCTTTCCGCTCCGGATAAAGACGGAAATCCTAAGTTCTCTGCACTGGATATTCTTAATTTATATGAAGAAGAGGGTAAAAGAATATTCAAAAAATCCTTATGGAGATCAACTACCTCAGTAGGAAATTTAACTAATTCAAAATTTCCAATAGAGGGAATTGAGGAAGTACTTGAAATATATCTTGGTCAGACAAAATTATCAGAATCTTTAACAAGTCTGATAATTCCAAGTTATGAAATAGAAAGAAGAATGCCGTTCTTTTTCAAATCACGGCATGCAAAAAATAATCCCGATTATGATTTTAAAATGAAGGAAGTAGCCAGGGCAACAAGCGCAGCGCCGACTTACTTTGAATCTTTGAAATTAGCGGCAAACCCTCCGGCTGATTATTTTGCACTTATAGATGGCGGAGTATTTGCCAATAATCCTGCGATGTGCGCTTATGCGGAAGCTAAGAAAGTTTTTGGAAATGAAGACGATATTATGCTTGTTTCAGTGGGTACCGGTCAGCATACTAGGAGCATACCATATGAAGAATCAAAGGACTGGGGACTTCTGGAATGGGCAAGACCGATGCTGAGCGTAGTATTTGACGGTGTGAGTGCTACAGTAGATTATCAGTTGAATCAGCTTTTAACAGACAGCAATCTTAAAAATTATTTCAGATTCCAGACCATGCTCGAAAGCGGTAATGACGATATGGATGATGTGACCAAAACAAACATCCGCGCTCTTAAACGTAAAGGAAGTGAAATGGTAAAACAAAATGAAGATCGATTTAATGAGCTAGTAAAAATCTTATCCGATAACAAAATTTAATTTATCATGCTTACCGATAATGAAGTCAAACTGCAAAGTGAAGATTCACTGAGATATAAAACTCTTTGCGATACTCTCTCCGGGATCGTTCTGAATTCTCAGACGCCAATCACTATCGGAGTTTTCGGTGAATGGGGATCGGGAAAGACAAGTCTCATGCGACTTACGGAAAATGATCTGAAAATAAAGAATACAAAAACTGTCTGGTTCAATGCATGGAAATTTGATAAGGCGCAGGATCTGAGGATCGCCCTGATCCATTCAATATTAAAGGAAATTGAAAATGATAAAACTGCAACCAAGAAGCTTAAAGATAAAGCAGTCGGACTTTTAAAAAGAGTTAACTGGCTCGGGCTTGGCAGAACTGCAGTAACCGTCGGGGCATCTCTTGCAACACCTTATCTTGCCATTCTTCCTCTATTGTCACAGGTATTTTCGGATTCAAAAAAGGGGAGTGAAAATCTTTCGAAAATACTTCCGGATGAATTGCTCAAAGATCAGTCCGAAGGAAAGACACTGGAGCTTATAGGCGAATTTGAAGAAGAGTTTAAAAAACTTGCTATGGAATACACCGGAAAAGACAGCCGCCTTGTAGTTTTTATAGACGATCTTGACAGATGTCTGCCGGAGAAAGCTCTGGATATACTTGAATCCATAAAACTTTTCCTTAATGTCCCGCAGACAGTATTTGTGATTGGTACGGATGTTAAAGTAATAGAAAACGGACTTAAGCAAAAGTATGATGAAAAGTCAGATGAACTTGCAAAAAATTATCTCGATAAGATCATCCAGGTGCCTTTCAGGATCCCGCCTCTCAGCAAAAAAGATATCATAGATCATTTTATTCCGAGTCTGCAGATCGCAGACGAGATCAAGGAGTATGCTTTCATAATAGCCGATGCGGGAAATAATCCGCGAACAGTCAAGCGTCTGCTGAATAATATAGAACTGCAAAAGATCCTGAGCAAGACCAGGGATATTGTAATTGAAGATATAATTTTAGTAAAGCTTAACGTACTGGAATTTCGCTGGAAGGAATTTCATTCGGATATGATAGAGATCTATTCAGGAAAAAATGAAAACCTTTTGAAAATAATGGATGAATATGAACACGCAGATGAGATCAAAAAGGAAGCAATTTTAAAAAACCATCCTGTTCTTAAAAAGCATATTCAGGATTATGAATTGACCGACTTTCTGAATAAAGAACCGTCACTCGATAATATTGAAATAGCACCTTACATACATTTGCAGAAAACTACTGCGGCAGGTTCGGTTTCTGCAGATGAATTCGGCGGTGACGTTGATAAATATTTTCAGCTTGGATATGCAAAGTATGAAGAAAAGGATTTTATAAAAGCCATAGATTATTATACCCGCTGCATAACTCTCAATCCGAATTACAAACAGGCGTATTTTAACAGAGGACTTGCCTGTAAAGCGCTGAATCAGCATAAAAGAGCAATAAATGATTTTATCAAAGCCATAGAAATAGATAAAGAATATACTTATGCTTATTACAATCTTGGTAATTGTTACTCCAACATTAATGAGCATGAAAATGCGGTTAAATACTATTCGAAAGCCCTTGAGATCGATCCGGGATATGTCGATGCTTATTATCAGAGAGCTCTTTCTTATTTTGACCTCAAGAATTTTGAAGAAGCAATTAAGGATAATTCAAAGATTATAGAACTTGATCCGGGATATTTTCCTGCTTATTACGGAAGGGCAATTAATTATCTTGATCTGAAAGATTATGATAAGTCAATTGCTGATAATTCAAAAGCCATTGAACTTAAACCTGATTACACAGATGCCTACATTAACAGAGGACTTTCTTATAACAATAAAAAAAATTATCAGGCTGCTTTGACCGATTATGTATCTGCAATTAATATTTCTCCTGAATATGAATTAGCCAACAATAATTTTTTATCTCTTATAAATTATTGCATTCTGAATAAAGATGCTGAAAAAATAAAATTGAATGTCGAACCTTCGGTGGAGATATTGAAAAAATCAAAACTCAGCGAAGAAGCAAAAAATAAATATATTGAGCTTTTAAATAATTTCAGAGAATAGTCTTATGCCTCCAATATTTAATTTCAGAGGATACACTGCTCAGGATCCGCTTGATAGAACGCCAGCAGCAATGCGGTATATACTGATGATGATCGTTTCAATGATCGCATCAGTGATACTTGTGTATGCAATAACAGATTATTTCGGTCTTCTGGAGTTCAGGTCTTTCGGTGTCAAAGTACTTGAGGTAGTTCTTTTCACTCTGGTATTTGCGCCTTTGACTGTGATGCTCCGCAAATCGAGTTCGCTGGTAATTATGCTTGTTATATTTCTTCCGCTTTTTATTTTTGATATCTATCTTCAGGCAAATTTCCGGGATAAAGGGATTGAAACTTTATGGATGTATCTTCCCGGAACTTTCATAGACGATGTAAAAATTCTCCCGTTAAGATTTCTAATGACGCTTTCATTTGATGCTCTTATATTCGGTCCGTTATGCTTATGGATCACGAGAATACTGGCATTAATTTTTTATAAAAACAGGAAAGTTCAGGAGATCCCAACTTCAGATCAATTTAATGATCTGTTTAAAGAAGAATGGTCTTCGGAAAAAGTATTAAAACCAAAACGAGATTTCGGCTACTGGGTTTTGAGGATACTTGGATTTTCTTATGTAGCGTATCTTGGGATTCTGATCATAGGAATACTCGGAGCATCACCATGGCCTCCTGAGATCGGAGATCTTATTACAATGACATATAAAAATCCCGCTCTTGCAATAAATACTTACAGCAAGATCGGTATGATGATCCTGTTTACTTTCATAGGAGCTTATAATGTTCGTGTCAGATATTATTGCTGCTGGGGATTAATAGTGGGGCATGCAGTGTCGACGATCAGTTCGCTTGGGTTTTATTTCTTTGATCCGCTTGGAACGGATTACAGGGAATTTCTTATGACATCTGCCATAGTTGACGGCGTGATGATAGTTTTATTTATAATCATACTTGTAAGATCGGTAAAGAATACTTTTCAATTAAATCCGGAAAAAGGACTGACAAAATTTTTCTCAGTTCCGGCAAGACTGGCGATAATAACTTATGCAGTAGTTGGTGTGATATCATTCCTTCTTGTAATTGCTGCTTTATATTTCAGACTATTTACTGAAGGCAATACAGGTTTAGGAGCAGTGTTCGGATATCCCGATCCGACTCTGGGAAATACACTTACTTTATATTCTACAATTGCGTTTGTTTCAATTTTGCTGGCAATAAGTGAGAAGCTTCGGCAATATTTTTTCAGTGTACTGATACTTCCATTTGCGATCGGAGCAATTGTTACCATTCCAATATTTATTATTACGGATTTCAATTCGGATCTTTCAATTCAGACAAGAGCAGGTGGAGAGTATATAGCAGACTGGTATTTTATTTTCTTTATTGTTTTTAATATACTTGTTTTCACAATTCTCACGGCGCTGAGAAAAATGTATTATAATATTGATTATACTGTTTCGTCGATCAGTCCTTCGGGAGCCAAGAATATAATTGCATTGGCTGATGCATTTTACGGCGGAGATTCGAAGAAGCATTCAGGTATATTGATCTCAATTGATCAGTATGTCGGCGGGATAAGGGGACGCAAGAGAGGGCTTTTGAACTTTCCTTTCTGGCTGGTTGAAAATATACTTACTTTAAAATTTGGTTTTCATCCTTCATTTTCATCTATGAGCCGGGAAGAGCAAAGATGGTTTCTGAAAAAGTATCTGCTTCGTTCGCCCGGAGAATGCCGGAGATCTTTTGTGCCGGTGCTGGCCGACTTCGGTTTACAGATCGGGATAGCAGTTAATGCAATGATAATGTTTGCAAACTATTCAGATTTGAATACAAGGAATGACATAGGCTATGTGCCATTGTATGCAAGAGCCAGGCTTCAGGGGGACACGCCTTTATCTGAAGCGCCATTTGATAAAGTAACAGGTCTTCCGAAAGATGAGAAGGATACGTTGAATTTTAAACCACCTTCACCACCTCCGGACAAACCGTTTGTGACAAATCGTATATCGGCATCATTGAGCGAACATCATATTCCGGATGAAGTGGATTATGTAGTTTTGGGTTCGGGAGCAGGCGGGGCAATAATGAGTTACAGACTGGCTTGTGAAGTTGATGATCCGTCGAAAATACTTGTCGTGGAAAGAGGAAACCGTTATTCACCATTACAGGATTTCAATGATCATGAAATGGAAATGATGAGAAAGCTTTACAAAGAAGGCGGGCTTCAGCAGACAAAGAAGTTTACGATGTCGGTACTGCAGGGAGAATGTGTCGGAGGGACTACTGTCATAAATAATGCAGTCTGTATTGAGATGACAGATCACACTAAAAATAAATGGCAGGATGAATATGATATAGATCTTTCAAATCTTGATAATGAGTATAAAAGAATTGCAGAAGAGATTGAGATCAGAGAGATCGGAATGACGGGCATAAATAAAAATGTAATGAGCAAGTTTCAAAAAGGTGTTGAAGGATTTAATCAGCACGCTGCAGCCGGCGGAAAGTTAAATACCATTTATCCTTTAAAAGCTAATCACAGAAATATCATAGGTGATGAAAACTGGAATCTCGGAAATAAGAGATTAACAAAACGCACGATGCTTGAGACTTATATTCCATGGAGCGAGGCAAGAGGAGTGAAAGTTATATCAAACACTACGGGTATGAAATTCTTTTATGAAAGCGGAAAGGCAAATGAAATTGTACTGAGATCAGATACAGGTGAGATAAGAAAAGTAAAAGTTAAGAAGGCAATTATTGTTGCGGGGGGAGTGATCTCAAGCAGTCATTTCCTGATGCGAAGCGGATTGAAAGGAAACATAGGAAAGAATATGAGCTGTAATTTTGCATTCCCCGTGACTTTCAGATTTGGTGAAACGATAAATGCATTTGACGGAAATCAGATCACTCTCGGAGCATTGGATGAAAATAACAGAGCGATCTTTGAAACATACTTCAATCCTCCGGCTGCATTTGCAATGGCTTCCGTTCCTTTTTATTTTGATAAGAGGGAAGACATTATGAATAACTATTCAAAGTCGATAAACTTCGGAGCGCTTGTTGGTTCGGAACCGAACGGTATAATACACAGTAAAGCCGACATACTGAACGGACAGGCATTCAGCTGGGAACTGGGAAATTAAGACAGGGAAAATATCAGATATGCGTTTTCTACAATATTAAAATTAGGATATCACGCCGGAGCTTTGAAAGGGACTTTGCCAATGAAACCGGGAATCGAACTTGATCTGAATCCGGGTGAGATCGAAAAGTTTGAAAACAGTTTCAGGGATTATCCATTAAGAATCGAAGATCTGCTTATCGGAACTGCACATCCGCAAGGAGGTAACATAATTACGGGCGATAATTCTAAACATAAAAACAAACGAGTATTGAATTCTTCATATTGCGTTGAAGGACTGGATAATGTTTATGTAGCGGATGCTTCGGTTTTTCCCGAAAGCATGAGATTGAATCCACAGTGGACGATATTGGCAATGAGTTCTATGGCAGCTAAAAAAATACTTGAAAGACATAATTAATAATTACTAAATACAGATAAAAGATTACAGAAACAGTTACAAGTTACAAGTTACGAATTACTATTCGCCGCGGGAAACAATTACAAATTTAATCCAATTAATTTCAGATATAAATAAAATAATCCCGTCGGGAAAATGTGTTTGAAATAGTAATCAAAATTAAATAATTGGAATTGACTATGGATGAAAAAAGAGAAGTAGTAAAGAGAGAAAAAGAAGATTATATTGATCTTACTCGAAGCGAGGCGCAGAATCATTACAGGACCGAGGCAACCAAAGAAGAAGTAAAAATTCCGGAAAAGCAACAGACAGCAGTAAACAAGATATCAGACTTTTTCGAATCAAAATTCTTCAGCTGGTTCTTTCATTATTTCAAAAGCCGTTTCGGTCCGAGACATGACTTTCAGAATTATAAAGGGTCGGATGACAATGGTATTTATAAACTTGTTAGTTCATCATCTGATTCCGGAAAAGAGATAAGCATTGGTATAGCGGGCGACTGGGCTACAGATACAAACGAATCTGACAGGATCGGTGTATTGATCGAAAAGAAAAAACCTGATTATACAATTCATCTTGGTGATACATATTTTGTCGGAATGAAAGAAGAGATGAAAGTTAACTTTATAAATGAGAATTCTTCATGGTACAGAGGAAAGTCAGGCAGTTTTTCTTTGATGGGAAATCACGAGATGTATTCAAGAGGTATTTCATATTTCAGGGATCTGCTGCCTACACTTGGGATTTATTCAAAAGAAGAGAAAAAATATCTCGGTCAGAAGGCAAGTTACTTTTGTCTGGAGAATGAACACTGGAGGATCATTTCACTTGATACAGGATACAACTCGGTAGGCATACCAATCATAGAATATATATTTAAACCAAAATGTGAATTTCACGATGACATTTTAGACTGGCTGAAAAATACACTTGATCTTAAGAATGACAAGAGGGGACTCGTATTTATGACGCATCATCAGTATTGTTCGGCATTTGAGGAAGAGTACAATAAACCCGCCGAGCAGCTGGCAGAGATAATAGGCGGTGAAAGGGAAGTTCTGTGGTACTGGGGGCATGAACACCGGCTTGCAGTTTACGGTAAATTCAAAAGAGAAAAAGGAATCACAGCTTACGGCAGATGCATCGGTAACGGAGGTATGCCTGTTGAATTTAAAAATAAATTGAAGGAGGATAAAGCTAAAGAGTGCAAACTTATTTTACATGACGAGAGAAAGAATACAGAGATCAAAAAGATCGATATTGGATTCAATGGTTTTGCGATAATGAAAATTAATGATGCAGTGTTAAAGACAGAGTACTTTGACATTAACAATAAACATCTGCTGACGGAAGAATGGATTGTTGATAATACAGGGAAAATAAATTTAGTAAAGATGGATGTAATCGATAAAGAGCTGTCGGTTGTAAATTTTTGATTTTTGATTTTTGATCTTAGATTTTAGATTTATTTTTCCGTGTCAGCGGAATACAATTATAACTACCTAATACTTACACCACAATATATAAAAAGCCACAGGACTATTCATCCAGCGGCTTTTTCTTAATTTTAAATGTTAAATAGTCTTAATACAACTAA
>JAGQWH010000152.1 GCA_020437545.1 Ignavibacteriota bacterium | reverse complement strand
TATCTATTCTGGGAATTGCTCATCACAAAGCTAAGTTTTGAATCAGGATTATATTCAAGCATTTTGTTTTTTATATATTCCAGACATGGTATCTGTGAATAAACCGCTTCGTCACAATAAAAAGAATAGTTACTTGGCTCGTCTGTGAAATGAGATACTTCGTCAAAGATCTCATCATCAAAATCTCCTCCAAACAATCTATCCCCAAAATCATCATCCACTGTCATCTTATCAAACCACACATCCACCTGCCCGAACCAGTAAACTTTGAAATCAATCTTGCTTGATTCGAGGTCGCCGTTGTTTCCGTGGTTTAAGCCGCCTGTTGTGTCTGATCGTCCCGAAATTACAAGAAAATTCCCTATCTCACCAGTAAAATTAAATACTTCTTTATAACTTCCGTTATAGTTTCCATTATCATCTCTGAAATTTTTGATCTTAATTATGACCGAATCTATTTTCGTTCCCTCAAAGTTTTGGGTAACTATAGCAACAACAGGAGTAGAAGAAGTTGAATTGAAATCGCTTTGATTTATTCTCATCATTGGCTTTAAAAACCAATCACCTCTGTCTTTTCCATTTATGAAATCACTATGCTGCATATTTTCATAAATTCCATTGCACAATAATCCCGGAGAATCAGGAAATTCAGCTGGCCAGGTTTTTGCATGTAAAACTGTTCTTCCGGTATCTGTTGTATAAGTATTGTACATTACATTCTGATAACAAAATCCGTCATTTATTGTCGTGCTTCCATTCGGGCTTACTTCGTATTCTAATCTCTGACCTTCTGCAAGTCTGAATATCTTTGTCCGTGAATAAATACCTTTCAGATCCCTGTCTCCGATATCCGTCATTAGATGTTCTACATTATCTATCTGAGTGCTCGTTAACGGAACATCAAATGTTCCGAATCTGTCAGACCCTTCATCATAAATCTGTATCGTATTATAATTAAGCGAATCTCCATACATATCAAGGTTTCTTTCCACCCAGTTCTGTTCAGGAACACCTTCATACTTTACATTGAATATAATATTTAAAAAATCCTTTGCTTCCGTGACCATTGCTCCTGATGCTTTTATAAAGCTCTTATCCGAAACAGTATGAAATCCTGTTGCTAATAAAACATAAAGTACCGGCAAAGCCAAAGCTAAAACTATTTTCTGTAATATTTTTTTGTTCATGATAAATTTTTTATAAGTTTCCCGCCTTAAAAATTGGCGGGCAAGAAAGTTGGAAATTAAAAAGTTAAATATTCAAATAGCAATTTTTTATGCTTCAATAAGCAACTCCACACACTCCACACACTCTATTTACTCAACTCACTCATCTTATTAAAACCATTTTCTTTGTATCTATCAATTGATTTTCAATATACAAACTATAAAAATAAACACCGCTTGATAATCCCGATCCGTCAAACTCAATTTTATAATTACCGAAATTCTGTTTTTTATTTACAAGGTTAGCAACTATTTTTCCGTTTATATCAGAAACGTTTATAATAACGTAATTTGTAAATTTTATTTCGTAATTAATAATTGTTTTTGGGTTAAATGGATTAGGATAGTTTTGAAATAACTTGAAATTATCAGGAAATTCACTTCCTGATTGTTTTATATTTACCAGAGTTCCGCCTCCATCGTTTGTATGCACCATCCCATTTCCACCTGCCCATGCATTTAATGAATCAAATATTATGGTAGAAACTTGAAGATTATTATATATAGGAGATTGTTGATAACCCCAAATTTTACCTCCATCTGTTGATTTGTTAATTTTGAAATTATCAATTCCAGCATAACCTATCGAATCATTTATAAATTCTAAATTATATCCCCCGGATTCACCATGGGAACTAGTCCAATTGAAACCTCCGTTTGTAGAATAGCTTACTCCATTTCCAGTAAGATCGGGTCCACCTCGTATCCAACCTTTATTACCATTTAAAAAGAAAATAGCTTCTAAAGGAAACGCTGAAGTAAACTGCAAACTCCAGTTCATTCCGCCATTAATTGTTCTGTATAATTTTGTAGAATTACACGCTGCCCAACCTGTATCTTTATTCAGAAAGAAAAGTTTAGTCGGACGGAATGTCTCGTCAAGCTGTCTCACCCAGCTTACTCCGCCGGTGGTGGTTTTGAAAACTCCTCCGCCGATACTACTTTGACTGCATATCCAACCGGTATCACTATTTACAAAGCTCAAATCCTGAAAACTATTTATACTGGTGCCGAAGGGAGAAAAAACTTGCCAATTAATTCCACCATCTATTGTTTTAAATACTTTTGCAACTCCATTCCCACCAACCGCATACCCAAAATTATTATCCAAAAATTGAATTGCAAAAATTGAATTAAAAGTATTAAGCTGTATGTCCCAATTACTTCCACCATTAGATGTTTTCAATATATAACCGGTATCATTTCCACCATTACTGTTTGTTACAGCCCACCCATTCAGACTATCCAAAAAGAAAATATCATTTACAAAATCATTCACAGGCAGAGTCTGCTGATACCATCCCGGCGGATTATCGGATTGAAATGTAGTCGCAAGAAACAGCAGCGCGAGCTCGAGGAGGATTAGTTTTTTCATGATGATTTACATTTTACTTTATAGTTTTTAAGTAACGTATAAAACAAATCACACAGAATCAATTTCTAAAATATGTAGTAAGAAAATATTTGCTTAAGTCTTGTACAACTTAAACGGTTTATGCAAGGAGTGCACAAAAAAGATATTACATTTGGGGAATGCTCTTCTTTTAATTTATATTTTTAATGAACGGGTTTTAAGTTCATATAAATGTATGGATAACAAAATAAAAAAACAATACATCAAATTTTAGAAATAAAAAAAATGTATAATTTAAATTTAAAATAGTTCTTAAGTAATAAATGTTGTAAAAATTTAGGTTGTTTTATAAAGTGCAGTTCCACATTTCCCTATTATTACTTGTTTAATATAAATAGTTAACTAAAGACATTAAATTAATTATTTTGAACAAACACTTTTTAAAAATCCCATACTCATACACACAGTACGCGGATCTTTCGGGCTTTGTATATGCCGAAGATGAAGAAGAAGCCAGGGAATTGGCTCATGAAATCGGAATGAGAATGGTAACAAAAAAGTAACAAAGAATTTCAAGCGCAAATACAAAAGCCCTGTAACTATTATAAGTTACAGGGCTTTACCTTTAGCGGTCCCAACGGGATTCGAACCCGTGTTTTCACTGTGAAAGAGTGGCGACCTAACCCCTAGTCGATGGGACCTCTTTTAAAGAATTGATAATTTAAGCATTTCAGTTTACAGTTTCAATCGATTAAAAAGTAATTTTTAGAAACAAGTAATATGCCTCTGAGTCTCGAAGTCTTTAAGTTAAAAGTTAAAAGTTAAAAGTTAAAAGTTAAAAGTTAAAAGTTAAAAGTTAAAAGTTAAAAGTTTTAAAACAAGCTCCTTTGAGCCTTAGAGACTTTGAGGCAGTAAAGCTAATTGGATTTTACTGAGCTGACGATCCGGAAATTTTCTTAAAAATACTTTTCACATCTTCCACAGCCTTATACATATCACTGATCTTTATAAACTCTTTCTCAGTATGCGCGACTAGTATACTTCCCGGACCATAAAGGATCTTATTCTTAATATTTGTAAACGATGGCGCATCTGTTCCGTATGATACAACACCTGTATCTATTCCTTCGACTGTGTAAAATCTCACAGGTACGTGATCAAAGTAAACATTCATTTCAATTTTATCATTTTCATCATTTAAAACAGATTTCACTTTATCCACTATCAGATCATGCGTTTTAAAAGTTGTCCGGAAAAACATCTTCATTGTAACAAGATCCGAAACTACATTATGAGCATTATTGGATTCGAGTTTTCCGATATTATATGTTGTCTTTCCCAGGATCTCATCTTCAGGGAATTCGAGTTCATTTACTTTCCGGACAAATGTCATCATCCTGTCTATTGCATTATCGCCTAATTCAGGATATCCCGAATGACAGTTCTTTCCATTGAATTTAAATCCAATACAGAAATTTCCTTTGGATGCTTTGATGAGTTTGTTTTCAGTCGGTTCGCCTACAATAATAAAGTCACTGTTCTTTATATGTTTGTTTGCTTCCACTGCTCCATGCGAACCGTCTTCCTCGCCGCATGTCATCAGCAATCCGAAATTATTATGATCTTCTTTTCTCAACTGTTTACACACTTCAAACAAATAAGCAAGCTGACCTTTTGCATCACAGGATCCGCGACCTTTGACAATATCATCTTCCTTTGTTGGCGGAATATAAGGTGGTACTGTGTCTGTGTGTGAATTAAATATAATTTTCGGTTCTCCCCATTTAAAGAATACATTTGTCCTTCCTGATTCGGTTGTATGCATCTCAAGCTCCGCATCATCCGGTTTATATTTTTCAGCGATGTATTTTGCAAGTTCGGATTCTTTTCCTGAGGTGGAATCGAATTTCATAATGTCTAATAAGAAATCTATCATGTTAAGTATTAAGTATTAAGAATTAAGTATTAAGTATTAAGTATTAAGTATTAAGTATTAAGTATTAAGTATTAAGTATTAAGTATTAAGTATTCAACCCCTACTGCATAACGAAGCTCTTTTCCTGATTTCGAATGCGCTGCGTAGGACCTAATTTAAAATCTCAAACAAAACCCACAGTAGTAAACTAAAAAACACGCAATCCCTAAAGGGATTGGATTTTTTGGTTACTAATTGCTACCAATACTTAATCTCTACGGGATTTTTCACCATGTCGACGCATAGTTTTTTCACAAGAAATGTAAAACGTTTATAGAGGTCGTCTGTAAATGTGTAGTGAGTATTGTTATCAAAATTGTATATTGAGTATGAATCGTCTGACATCTAACGTCTGACCTTTGACATCTCTCCGTCTCACGTCTAGCGTTTCACGTTATCTCTTACTCAACACCGCACAAACTTCTTTAAAATTCTTCCCCGCATTCTCAAGCAGTGCATTCGCTTCATCAAGTATTTCCTTTTTATAACTCTCATCTTCTATCGTCGGCAAATTTATCTCAACATTCTTAAACGCTCCCCAGATTCCCGTCTCCAGCGATTTTGCGCCGACCTCGAGATCACTCTTTGATGCAATGTTTCCGTCCTTTGCCATTTTGATCATCCACTCCCAGCATGAATCGGATATTCTCATCACGTTAAGCGGTACTATAATTGCTTTCTTTAAACCTTCCTGCATTTTTTCATTTCTAAGCTTCTGTTCGGCTTCCGTTTTCTTAGGCATCTTCAATGCTATCATGTAATCATTGAATGCATTAGTATCGGCATCTATCATCGGGATCAGCTCTTTCATTTTATTGTGAAGAGGTGCAATCAATTTTCTCATTGTCGAGTCAAGATGCTCGAATTTTTTATTACCATAACTCATCCATCCGACCATTGCTCCGAGTCCGGCTCCGAGAGCAGCTATCAGAGCTGATACGCTTCCTCCGCCTGGAGCTGATGTACGCGCTCCGACAAGTTCGACAAAGTCTCTGACAGTAAGTGAAGCTAATGGTTCACTTGCCTCTTCGTGAATCATATATTCAATGATCCTTTTATCCGGATCAAATTCGGATATGGATGAAAGTCCGAGTCTGTCAATCACAAGCCTGATCTTCTGCCTCTCGTCAAGTATGAACAGGTTTTCTTTTTCAATATAATATTCAGCTGCCATCAGCATTGCTTCCAGAGGTATAAGTCCGACCAGTTCGCTTCCGCAGACAGCCAGATTCATTTTCTCTGCATCCGCTTTACATTCTTCAAATGCAATATGCGGAGGTGTGACTTTGTAATTATCAAGATTCATCGAAACCTGAGCCATATTGTATTCATCCACATACCAGCCGATGCCCTTTACTTCTTTAAGACGACCGGGTTTATCCTCTCCCCTTCCCTGTTCGCGGATGTTTAATGCTATCTTATGCGATTGCTCTTTCGTCCCGAGTATATTCACATTATATGCAACAAGAAAGAATCTCGAACCTGTAACAGTCGCGCCTGACTTTTCAATGAATTCCTGCGGACCGAAATCCGGTTTCCATTCGGGTTTGTAAATTTTATTCTTTATCCCTTCATATTCACCCGAACGAATCTGCTTAAGCATTTTCCTGTCGGGATTTGTCGAAGCTTCTTCATAAAGATAAACCGGTACACCGAGCTCCTCGCCGACTCTTTTTCCGTATTGTTTAGCGCACTCAACACACTCCGCCGTAGTAACATTCGCAACCGGTACGAAAGGCACAACATCAACAGCACCCATTCTCGGATGTTCGCCTGAATGTTTTGACATGTCAATGAGTTCATAAGCTGTCTTCGAAAACTGAAACGCTGCTTCTACCACAGATTCCGGATCTCCCACAAAAGTAAAAACAGTTCTGTTGGTTGACTTCCCCGGATCCACATCCAGTAAGGTAACGCCGCTGACTTTCCTCACTGCATCAGCGCAGGCATTTATGATTTTTTCATCTCTGCCTTCAGAGATATTAGGAACACATTCTACTATTTTTTTCATATATAAATTTTAATATTATTTTTTTCTGCAAATAAAAAAAACTCTTCCGCTGTTTTCTTTAACTGATCTTCCGGTATCATCTTCGATCTTTAAAACATTAAAATATTTTTCAAGCTCGTTTTTAATTCTGATAAGAGCAAAAGAGGATTCCTTAATGTCCGCTTCAATGAGTTTATAACTATCTGATTTTATTTTTTCAAAGATCTTTAAATTCCAGTTATAGGTATAACTGCCGGTTTTACTGATATTGATGATCAGGTAATTTTTCCCGAATTCATGCACGATAGGAGAAATGGTAGTAAAGTAATCAAGTTTAAACAGCGTATTAATATCAAAAACAAACAGACCATTTGGATTAAGATGTTCTGAAGTATTTTTAAAGATCTTCTTCCAGTCGGAAAATAAAGTAATATGATTTATTGTATCATAAAGGCAGAGGATGAGATCAAACTTCCGGTCAAATTTATATTCCCTTATATCTTTAACTTTCAGTTCTGCGTCAGGAATTTTTTTCTTAGCGATCCTGATCATTTCAGATGAGATATCTATGCCTGTTACATCAAACTTTTTTCTGAAGGCTTTAAGGTTTTCACCGGTACCGCAGCCTAATTCGAGAACCGAATCAAGATCATTCTTTTTGAAGTACTTCCTTAAAATTTTATACAAATATTCACCGGTTTCAAATCCGGCTCCTATAACCGTGTCATAATATTTCGCTATTAAATCATAGTCAGCTTTTTTCAATGACTATTTCTTTTTAGTATTAATAGTATCGTAAAACATTTTCAGGAATTCACCTACACCGCCATCATCGTTTGATTTATCAGTCACATAATCCGCCATTTCCTTTAATTCATCGACTGCATTTTCGAGGGCAATATTTGTTCCGCCAAACTGAAACAGATCCCTGTCATTATACCAGTCACCGAAAACCATTACTTCATCTTTACTGATATTGAGATATTTGGTAAGCATTTTGAGACCTGTTCTTTTACTGACTCCTTTTCTTATGATCTCAATATTGAATACTCCCTGAAAGGTCTGCGAGCGGTAGTATTTTACTTTCAGAAATAATCCGAATGGAGGCTGCATTTTTCCCTGAATATGTTTCATTACTTTTCTGTCATTACCTGACATAATAATTTCGAGAACATTATTCATATGATCTTCATAGGATTTCACGAGTGTATAGGTAGTTCCGAGTCTGGTCATGAAGTCCTTTATAACGGAATTATCTTCAGTATAAATTATTTCATCGTTATAGCAAAGTGCAATTTTCACATAATAAGTCTCAGCAAATTTAAGTGCTTTCTTTACATACTTTTCATCAATTATCGATTTATTTAAAACAACCTTGCCTTTTACATCCTGAATGAGCGTACCGTTTAGCGATATTAATGGTATTTTAATATTTAATTGTTTAGCAAGAGGTACTATTGAAGAATGGACTCTCTGTGATGCAAGAGAAAAGAGTATGTCTTTTTCCTGAAGTTTTTTTACAATCTGAATTGTCTGGGAGCTCAGATCACCGTTATTATTAACTAAAGTACCGTCAATATCTGAAACAATTAATTTAATCCTTCCAAATCTGTTCTTTAATTCACTTAATGATAAACTCAATTCTGATTTTCCTCTTTTAAAAAGTTAAATTTTCTGCACCGTAACTGTTTTGGGAAAAATTAGGATGATTAATGATCTGTTGTTAAATTTTTTCAATAATACTCAGAATAAAAAAAAGTTTCAAAGTATTAATAAATAATTTTCAAATGCGATAGACAAAGAATAATTACACTTACTATCTAAACCCTGTATTCAGCGCTTATTTTTCAATGCGGATAAAGGTTCCGGTACCCAATGATGAAGCCCTCCTGCAAGTTTATCATTAAAAGTGGTTGGTATGTTTCCGCTATCTGTTCTGTCTTTCCATGTTTCATATTTCTTACCGTCATCTTTACGGATCATTTCAATGCATCCTTCTACAGGACATACAAGCGAGCAGAGATTACATCCGACACAATTTTCCTCAATGATCTGAGGTACTCTTGTTCCGTTTTCTGAAAGTCTTATTGCCTGATGAGCTCCGTCTTCACATGCAATATAACACAGCTGACATCCGATACATTTTTCTTTATGTATCTCCGCAATGATCTTATAATCAAGATTAAGATTTTCCCAGGTCGTTGTATTCGGCAATGCTTTACCGGTCATCTCTGCAACTGTATTGAATCCTTTTTCCTTCATATAGCTTTCAAATCCCGGGATTATTTCACGTATTATTCCGAATCCGTAGTGCATCACAGCAGTACAAACCTGTACGGTGCCGGCGCCAAGCAGCATAAATTCTACAGCATCTCTCCAGTTTTCTATACCTCCGATCCCTGATATCGGAAGTCCGATGGCAGGATCCTGCGCACAGTTCTTTATCATATTCATTGCAATCGGCTTAACTGCAGGACCGCAGTAACCGCCGTTAGTGCTTTTGCCGTCGACATACGGATACGGCACAAAATTATCTATGTCAACTCCTACAATACTCTGAATAGTATTTATCAGTGAAATTGCATCACCTCCGCCCTGCTTTGCTGCCTGTCCGGGTTCTGTAATATCTGAAATGTTGGGAGTAAGCTTCACTATCACAGGAGTCTTTGCAACTTCTTTCACCCATTCCACAATGGTTTTCAGAACCTCCGGTTCCTGTCCGACTGCCGATCCCATTCCCCTTTCACACATTCCATGCGGACATCCGAAATTAAGCTCGAGTCCGTCTGCACCTGCATTCTCCGCATCTTTTACTATCTGATGCCATTCTTTTCTAGACTCTACCATAAGTGAGACAATTACGGCATGATCCGGAAAATATTTTTTTACTTCTTCTATTTCCTTTAAATTATCCTTGAGAGGTCTGTCTGTAATAAGTTCGATATTACTGAATCCCATCATTCTGCTGTCCCTGTAATTAACGCTTCCGTATCTGCTGGATACATTGACGACCGGGATTCCAAGTGTCTTCCAGACAGCGCCGCCCCATCCTGCATCAAATGCTTTCATTATCTGATAGCCGGAATTGGTCGGGGGAGCTGAAGCCAGCCAGAACGGATTCGGGGCTTTAATTCCCGCAAAATTTACTGAAAGATCAGGCATACGATTTTCTCCTTATAGAATTTTAAAGTGTTAAATTAACGATAATAAACTTCTTACTCAATACCACCTTACTTTCAATTTTAAATTTTATATCAACTCTGTCCAAAATTTTTTCAAATAAATAAAAAAGCTTTAATAATAAATG
>JAGQWH010000151.1 GCA_020437545.1 Ignavibacteriota bacterium | reverse complement strand
AAATACCTGCAGCTTTAAATTCCCGGCATCAGGAATTTTGAATCCTAATTTTGTAGAGGGATTAAATGGATTTGGATAGTTTTGTGAAAGAGAAAAATCATCGGGTATAATATCCGAAATTAAATCAATACTGCTGAGTATACTTGTAGCCCAGTTCTTACCGATCCTATTTCCGTCTATTTTTACAGATGAAGATTTGAGAGATCCGCTTTGAGCATAGCTGTTAGAAAGAAAAACGAATCCTATATTTTGCATATCTACATTGTCTTTTAAAAATGCAGTCGGCACTGCCGGTTCTGTCACAGGTACTCCGGAGTTAAACACAACCATTTTCGCACTGTCATTATCCGCACCGCTGATAAATGAATATTTTAACACAACGAGATAGGTTGTATTTATATTATAAATATTATCATTGTAATACACTCTGTTTGATTTAAAGATCCCAAAATTAAATGTAGTGGCAGAGACTTTTTTAGTATAAAGTCTGGTATTCAGATATGTGCCTCCGACAGACTGGTTAAATCCGATATTTTATCCCGCAGTTGCTGTTGATGTCATACTGTCCACCCTTATCATAAATGATAATTATAAATTCTCTGTTGTCTGAGACGTAATAAAATGCTGTAAAATATCCCCTTCAGCATTATTGGAAAAATAAGTTGTATTACTGATTCCTGATCCTGCATAACCCGGAAAAGTAAGTCCCGGAGAAATGATCTTTACATTGTTTGCTGTGTTACTACCAGTCCTGTTCCAGCCGCCGATTTCTTCAAGACTGTAATTTACGGGATAACTAAAATCATCTTTTAATAAATTTTGTGAAAATAAATTCTGACTCATTGTCTGAGTTATTAATATTAGAAATACTGATAAAGTAAAAAATTTTCTGATTTTCATTTAAAATAATTAATTTGTAAAATTTGTTTATAAAAGAAAAATAACCGGCATACCGGTGATGCCTTTAGTGATCAGCCAGCTGCAGTAAACTGACCGGGTTATTTTTACCAACTGTACAAAATTAATTTCAATTTGATCTTTAATCAAAGAAAGTTTTACCTGATTACACCTTAATTTTATTTTGTAAAAGTATCAAAAGTGTTTATTTTTTCTTGTATTTGAAAAATCCGGATCTAAAAAGCAAAATTTATGTCACTGATTTTTAAAAGGAATTGTTTTTCTGTTCACGGATTTTTGAGAAAAAGAAAGAAGGAAGGTATTAAATGTTCTGAAGCTTTTCTTTCATAACAATATTGGATTTAAAGGAGTAGTCCGTAAAACTCCGGACACTGGCAGGAAAATATCAAATCAATTAGATTAATTGGTTAAATGGTTAAGTTGTTAAGTGGGTTAAGTAAAAACTTACTCAACCCACTCAACCATAATACTGTAAACGTTATTCATAACTCATAACTTTTAACTATTTCAAGGTATTACCTTCGCAACAAACGCACCGGCATTATTCGAAGTGATCACAACATCAGCAAGATCACTTAGATTATCGCCGTTCATATCCGAAGACACATATCCGTTTATAAAAGCATTTGCGGCATTGGTAACATTTACGACATCAGTCAGATCAACTATACCGTTCTGATTTTCATCGCCGCTGTAAACTGCAAATCTCACCGGTGAAGTATCAACCTGTTTCATGTTATTCCCGAATGCTTTTGAAGACAGATCTGAAAAGTCATAATTTGCCTGATTAGTAAATTGTGAAAAATTTATGACAGAGCTGCTCCAGGTCTCAACTGAATTCCTGTGCTTCAGAACAAGAAAATAATCAGTCGACTGCTGAATATTAATGAACTGAACCAAGGCTTTTCCCAGTGAATCTGTTTTAGCTTTTGACGAATCAATAATTGAGTATGGGAATATTGCTGATCTCAGAAAATACCGAACAGTATCCTGAATTAGAGTATTAGCTGTTGAATTATAAAATCCTTCAATAAGCGAAGTGCATTCCAGATCAAATGGTAATGAATTATTATTATTTATCTGCAAACCCCAGGCTGAAATAAATCCGGTATCCGAACCTCCTTCATCAGTAATGCTAAGGATCCATTTTCCTTTTGAGTTGCTGCCTCCGAAGATAGCATCTATATCAAATTGCGGTTTGATTCTCGGACCGAAGTTTATGTATCTGTTGCTGATAAGCGAGCTGTCGGCATCAGAGTCAAAAATTGTAACGAGGTTTTCATTGCTGTCAAGCAAAGTAGTATTTGCAAAAATTTCAGCGGAAGCTCCGATGGGACTTGTGATGGTCAGTTTTAAATTGCCTGTACCTCCGTGATTAATTGCTGCAAAAATATTAAGATCGGAAATTGTTTCTGATGAAAGTATATCAATAGTATCCCTGGTCGTGCCTGTAGATCCGGAAGCGGGAATCCTTTTATCAGGCATATTAAGATAATATCCTTTATTAAACCCGCTATTTGAAAAATTTACTACCGGAGAAAGTCTGTACTCAATATCAAAGATGAAAGAGTTAAAATTAAATGATGTCTCTCTTAAATATAATCTCGGTCCTCCGTCTGTATTGCAAAGCGTTGATCCGTCAAGATTATAAACCGCATTTAGTGTAGCATCATCATCATTTGATTCATTTATTGAAGTAAACATCTGACTGTTGATTTCATATGCGCTTTTTACATCATGAGTGATTCTAAATTCATCCATATATCCGGAAAATTCTGCAAAGAACGGAAACCCGCCAACACAGAGAGAATCCGGACTGTCACGGATATTACCGGGAGTTATGTTCCCGGTTGTACCTCTTTTGCCGTTTACATAAAATTCATACCTCCCCGTGGCTCCGAAATAAGTAAATGCAATATGTGACCATCTTTCTTTCTTTACGGAATCATTTGAAGTAATAAGAGTATTATTTATGAAGGCATTTAATTTTCCGGAAGCCACGGTAATCGAGTAATCAGGGTTTAAAGGAGGAAAGGATCCTTTGTAAAGAATTCCATAGTTGTCAAATTTAGGATAGATCCAGAATTCAATTGTCATTTTATTGGTAGGACTTATGCTTGGATTATCCTGTGCAGTAAATATTGCGCCTGTCGGAGGAAAGTATATACAGTCGTTGTAAATATGGTTGCCCGAAGGTCTGTCTGCAAGACTTACACCTGTTACATTTCTCAGGAAACCGTTATTCGAATTATCCGAATGATCCATTGCCGTAAACAGCGTACCTGATCCTGAGCTATTCTGAAAAGACATTGACATTACAAGATAATCTGAAATAAAATCACCGCTTAATCCCATTGAGGTTTTCATGAATCCAAATATCTGATAGACACTCAGCTCCCTGTCCCAGATCCTAACTTCATCCATCATGCCGGCAAATTCGGTTGATGATCCGAAGGAACCTATTGTAAGTGAATCGGTTCCGGGCATCGGATCGGTTGAAGGTAAAGTTACAGTTGTATCAAGGATTCCGTTAATGTATAATCGGTATTTACCTGTTACAGAGACGTAAGTTCCGGCAACGTGTGTCCAGGTGTTTAGCGGAATTGTATTAGAAGCTCTGCTTACAACACGCTGCACTGCATTTGTAGAAAGCGAGATTCTCCCGTTTGTAATTCTCAGAGCATATTTTGAACTTAGCCCGTTTCCTTTTGAAATAATGCCTCTGCCGAGAAATGAATTTGAAACAGGGTAGATCCAAGCCTCAAGTGTAAAATCTCCGGTAATATTCAATGAAGCTGAAGGAGGAACTGCAACATAGCTTCCCGCTGTACCCGGAAAATTTGCCGCCTGATTCCAGTACATCTGGGCGTTTCCGGAATTGGAAATTAAGAAACTGATGAATATTAAAGCTTGCAAAAACAGAATGTGAATTTTTTTCATTACTTCTCCTTTGGAAAATATTTTAAATAAAATTTTAAGCGGGATTGTACATTTCCTTTGCCTCAAAGTCTCTAATTCTCTAAGTCTCTAAGTCCTGAAGAAGACTATTTAAAAAAGATTTTCCTTAGAGTCTTTGAGACTTAGAGGCAAAGAATTTTTCCACAAATTATTACTTACAGTCATGACATAAAAATCGAAATTGTTCCAATCTTAGTTTAAGATCAGTAAGGCTAAATTCAAAATGATTAATTTCAATTGGAAATCGCTATTTTTGTATACTGGTTATTAATTTAACCTTAGTCATTATCATTATAATTTTTATCATAAGATGAGGTCCTCAGACGAGATATATCAGCTGATCAGCTCCATGTCGGATAAAGAAAAGCGATTCTTCAGGAAAAAATACACTCTGTTTGTTTCTGATGATGACGGTAATTATATTAATTTCTTTGACGGGATAGTAAAGCAAGTTTCGGAGGGAACAGAATATGATGAGAAAAAAATTAAAAGCGGAAGTTATTCGGGAAAGTTTTTGAAAAATCTTTCATTTCACAAAAACTATCTTTACAATATAATTTTAAATTCCCTTGCACTCTATCACAGAGATTCCAGGGATAAATATGCCGTAAGGGATCTCATCACACAGGCGGAAATACTTTCGGATAAAATGTTATATGATCAGAGTATGAAGCTTCTTCAGAAGGCGAAAAAAATAGCTTCTGAAAAAGAACTTTCAAATTCCCTCTATGAAATTATTTATAATGAAAGGACAATTTTCAAATACACTGTATCAGCAGAGGAGTATAGTTTAAAGTTTGAAGATCTGCTAAAGGAGCAGCATGAAATTCTTGATACTCAGAAGAACCTTCTCGATTATTATCTGCTGAATGAAAAGACCGGTATATTTTTAAGGACCTTTGGATCCGGAAAGGTCAGGGGAGAAGAGGATCTGCGGGATTTTGAAAAAATGTTTGAAGATCCGCTTCTGAAAAATATTGAAAACGCCGGTTCATTTTTAAGCCGTTATATTTTTTATAATCTGAACCTGCAGCTTCATCTTACAAAACAGAATTATGAGAACGCATATGAATACGCATTGAATGCCGTCAAACTATGGGAAGACAATCCGGAAAAAATTGCAGGCAAACCCGACAACTATATATTCTCACTTTACAATCTTATGAATACTCAGGTCAGAACACACAGGATCAGTGAATTTGAAATTACTAAATTAAAGCTGAGGAACATACCCGAAAGATTCCCTGATATTATCACTGAAGCCAACAGAGTATTTATATTTTATTCAATTTCAGTAATGAATCTGTCGGCTTATCTGGAATCAATAGATCCCGCAAAACTGATATCCGCCGAGACTGAAGTAAGGAAAGAACTTAAATTATATGAAGAAAAAATAACCGTATATCAGAGAATAATTCTTTATTATTTTCTCAGCACTTCTAACTTCATTCAGGAAGATTTTGAAAAATGCATATACTGGAACGGCAAGATATTCAGTCTCGGAAAGACAGACCTTTCAGAAGACTATCAGTGCTATGCCAGAATAATTCAGCTAATTGCTTATTATGAACTGGGCTATATAGACTCACTGGAGTATGCATTGAAATCGGCATATCATTTTATTTCAAAAAGGAAGAGAGTATATAAATATGAAAATATTATTCGGAAATATCTGCGGAGTTCATTCCGCATTAGAAATAATATAGAACTGGAATATATGTTAGGTGAAATGCTGCATGAACTTAAAGAGATCATTACCGATGAATTTGAAAAGAATGCCTTTGATGCATTCAATATTATTCCATGGCTGGAAAGCAGACTTAAAAAGATCCCTATGATAAGATTACTGAAAGAGAAGGTGAGAAGTTCATAAAATTTACAAAGTTTATAAAGTTTGAAATTGATTTCCGAAAATCACGGCTATGCTAATGTGGAAAATTAAGATAAGTAAGTTGAGTTGTTAAGTAAACTTATTCAACTTACTTAACTAACCCAACTAACCCAACTAACTCAACTTACTCAACTAAAAAACTATAATCGTAACTTGAAACTCGTAACTTGTAACTGTATTCAGGGTGTGATCGCCGAAACAAACGCACTGGCATTATTAGAAGTAATAACAAGATCCGACAGATCAGTAATATTATTCCCATTCATGTCAGTAGAAACATATCCGGTTGTAAATGAACTTGCTGCATTTGATACATTCACTACATCTGTAAGATCTACTGTACCGTTCTGATTTTCATCACCGCTGAAAATTCCGAATCTCACAGGTGATGCATCTACTTGTTTCTGATTGTTCCCGTATGCCTGTGTTATTGACATACTGAAATCAATAACAGTTGAAATACCTGAGGTGAATGAAAAAGGTACAGCACTCCACGTCTCAATACTGTTTCTGTGTTTAATTGCAAAATAATAGTTACCGCTCGGAGCATCTAAGAATGTGAGATGAAGATTTCCGCCGGATTCTACTATCCCCTTTGTCTGATCCGCTACTGCAAACGGAGATGCAGAATTTCTAAGCTCAACGCTCACAGAATCGCTGACCTGTGAATTGCTGCCGGAATTGTAAAATCCTTCGATGTACATTTTAAGATCCATACTTAACGGGGCTTTCGCTGAGCCAAGATAGATATAGGCTTTACCGTTGCTCGTAGCAAATTCTCTATTCCCAATAATCACATCAGAATAACCGTCTCCGTTTACATCACCGGCTGAAGAGACAGTAACTCCATAAATGCTGGTTACCAACTCTTCTGTTGTCATTGTAACATCTACAGTATAATTCAATGATACTCCTCCAAAATAGATATAGGCTCTGCCAAAGCCTACATTTCCTGAGTTAACAATAAACGTACCAACAATCACATCGGAGTAGCCGTCTTTATTAACATCCCCTGCAGTTGAAACTGACCAGCCAAAATCTCTTTCTCCTGTCAACCCGGTTATAGTCAGATCAGCAGTATTATCCATTACGGATTCTCCTAAGAATATATATACTTTTCCTGAGTTGCTGTTGTATTTATGAGCTCCTACTATGACATCTGAATATCCGTCTCCGTTCACATCGCCTGCAGTAGAGACAGAGTATCCAAAATAACTGTCAGCAGTTTCTCCATTAAGTATTACATCAGCAATATTATTCATTATGGCTCCTCCAAAATAAATGTAAGCTTTGCCGGCAGTATTAGCAAAACCTGTTTCGCCGACAATGACATCCGAATAGCCATCATCGTTAACATCACCGGCAGAGGAGACTGCCCTTCCAAAGCTATATGAATTTGTCAAGATCACATCCGGTGTATTATCCATTGATGCACCTCCCAAAAATATATAAGCTTTGCCGCCACTATTAGTAATAATATTAGTTCCTACTATTACATCTGAATAACCGTCCTTGTTTACATCTCCTGCGGAGGAGACAGTATTTCCAAACCATCTGTCGGATGCCATTCCTGTCATTATCACGTCCGCAGTATTATTCATCGGCGAACCTCCGAAATAAATATACGCTCTGCCGGTTTCTGAAGAATATAGAAAAGCACTGATGATCACGTCATCATAGCCATCGTCGTTTACATCGCCTGCACAAGCGACTGACCTGCCAAACGCACAGCTGTCTGTCTCTCCCGTCAAAGTGACATCAGCAATATTATCCGGAATTATTCCCCCAAAATAAATATAAGATTTTCCCGTCAAGGCTGAATCAGCAAAAGCTCCAACTATTACATCTGAAAAGCCGTCACCATTTACATCTCCTGCGGACAATACAGAATATCCAAAAAAATCACCTGATTCCCCGCTCGACAATGTCAAATCCGATACGATCTCATTTTTCATAAAGTAATCATAGAAATAAACTCTTCCTGTACTTGAAGAATAGGTATAAGCTCCGGCTAAAAGATCCGGAAATCCATTACCGTTTACATCGCCGGCATTTGATACCGAATATCCGAAAAAGTTACCTGATGCCTCGCCTGAGATTGTCACATCAGCAGTATCATTCATAACCATTCCTCCGAAAAATATATATGCTCTGCCTGCGAATGAAGAATTGCCATATGCACCGATTATCACATCATCATATCCGTCATCATTTATGTCACCTGCCGATGAAACTGAATTACCAAAATAATTGCTTGACGCTTCACCTGTCAATGTCACATCTGCGGTATTATTCGGTGTCGAGCCACCATAAAAGATATAAGATCTTCCTTTGTAAGATGAATACCGCATTGCTCCAACTATCACATCATCGAAGCCGTCGCCGTTTACATCGCCGGCACCGGAAACTGAAACTCCAAACCAAAGGGATGATGAAGGTCCGGTATAAGTTACATCCGCGACATCATTCATTGGTGATCCACCAAAATAAAGATATGCCCTTCCTACTGTAGAATTATATGCATATGCTCCGACTACCACATCATCAAAACCATCATTGTTTACATCACCGGCATCGGAAACTGAATATCCGAAATTATTACCGGCCGCCCCACCGGCGATAAAAACATCTGCAACAACATTCATCGGATCACCGCCATAATATATAATTGTATAACCGGTATTCCCAAAATATCCAGAAGCTCCGATAATCACATCATCGTATCCATCGTTATTTACATCGCCTGCGGAAGAAACTGATGTTCCGAAAATATCTCCAGTCGATCCCGTGAAATTAAAATCAGCAACATTATTCATAGATACTCCTCCCAGATAAATGTAAACTCTGCCTTCATTTGTATTGAAACCGGTTGCACCTATTATCACATCGGAATATCCATCACCATTAACATCACCTGCCGAAGATACAGAATATCCGAATTTGTTACCGGGTAACTGACCAGTCATTACTACATCGGCAACAGTGTTTAAAATTGTTCCGCCATAATAAATATAAGCTCTGCCTTTATTTGATGAATAGCCGTAAGCTCCTACTAATATGTCATCAAATCCGTCACCGTTAACATCTCCTGCAGAAGATACTGAGTATCCCAAATAATTATTATTTGCTTCTCCATTAAAAACAGTACTTTGAAAAGCATCCCCTTCAGGATCTTCAGAAATTTCTTTTGAATCCGGAATGATCCTGTTTCCGTCTTCATCTAAAAGACTATTGAGCCAGTCCTGTGAGATGCCTTCGGGAAGCGAATTGCTATTCGATTGATGAGTGTCTTGATTGAACTGATTGGATGAAGAGTGCTGAGTCGAATTAATTTCAGACTTTATCCAGTTTGATCTAACAGCTTGCGGAGAGATCAAATATACAACAAAAAGTACCGGGAACATTACAACGTAAATAAGTTTTTTCATGAATTGTAATTTTATTTTTTAAAAAAGGTAATAGAAAGTAAACAGTCTTTCCGGTTTTATGTATCTAACCTAAGTGTATATCTTAACTCTTAAAATTTCCGGTTACGAAATGGACAAGTAATAATTAATCCGGTTATTGAGATAGGAAAAATTATATCTTTGAGAACTTTTATTATTTTTAAATGATGGTTGTCATCCTTTAATCAGCAGATAAGAATATAGATAAATCAGCGCAAATAAAAAATTATATTACAAAAAAGAAGTATTGGTTTGAATGTTGTACTTACTTCTTTCATTTTTAAGTTAAACTCAATCTCAGCACCTCATTGCCGTTGGATAAAGCCTATGGCAATGAGGTCTGCCTTTTAACTTTTAACTTTTAACTTTCAACTTTTAACTTTCAACTTTTAACTTTCAACTTTCAACTTTTAACTTATTTAACCAGTGTCATTTTTAAAATCTTTCCGGTACTCCTGTAATTTGAATTAAAATCCAGTTTATAAAAATATGTACCGCTTGGTAAATTTTCACCTCTGAAATTATATGAATATTCTCCATGAGATAATCTTTCGTTTGCTAGTATTGAAACCAATTTTCCGGAAACATCAAATACCTGCAGCTTTAAATTCCCGGCATCAGGAATTTTGAATCCTAATTTTGTAAAGGGATTAAATGGATTTGGATAGTTTTGTGAAAGAGAAAAATCATCGGGTATAATATCCGAAATTA
>JAGQWH010000150.1 GCA_020437545.1 Ignavibacteriota bacterium | reverse complement strand
CCAATTAACCAATTAACCAATTAACCAATTAACCAATTAACCAATTAACCAATTAACCAATTAACCAATTAACCAATAAACCAATTAACCAAAAAATGGCAGAAGACAAAAACACACACATGTTCCTATCTTTAATTTACATGTTCCAGATGCAGACAATGGTACAGATGGGTAAGCTTGCAAATCCTATGACACAGAAAATTGAACAGGAAATGGAAGCAGCGCAGGTTACCATAGACATGCTTGACATGCTAAAGGAAAAGACAAAGGGAAATCTTTCCGATGAAGAGTCAAAATTTCTTGAGACATCACTTGCAGATCTGAAACTGAATTTCGTTGAAGAGAAAAGCAAAATGGAAAAATCATCCGAAACAACATCGGGAGATGATAAGAAAGAAATCACGGAACCGGAAGCTAAACCGGATTCTTCTTCAGAGGAAAAAGAAGCTTCAAAATCAGAGTCAGAACCTTCAGCAAAAGAATAATATTATTAAAATGAAATTGACAGATAAGATAAATAATAATTTAACTTTAGGTATTTTTGGAAATACTTCCAAAGAGGAAGTTGCAGTAATATTGAATAAGATCATTATTTATCTTAAGAAAAATAATATTAATTTTTTAATTGATGAAAAGCTTTCATCAGATAAACCCGGCAAATGGAAAGATCATTTTAAGCCGCATAATGAAATTCTCAAACACTCCGATTATGTAATTTCACTTGGAGGAGACGGGACCTTTCTTAATACAGCAAGGATTGTCGGCAATAAGAATATTCCAATTGCCGGGATAAACCTAGGAAGACTTGGTTTTTTCTCGGAAGTCAGTCCTGATGAATCAGAGGATTTTTTTAAAAAATTGATCAAAGGTAATTTCCGGATAACGGAAGAAGTTATAATCAGGTCTGTAAGTGAGAACGGAAAGACATTACACTCGATGAATGATATTGTGATAGACAAGAATGATTCGATCAGAATGCTTGAGCTTGAAACATATTACAACAATGAAAAAGTAGTAAGGATTATTTCAGACGGAATAATTATATCGACACCGGCCGGTTCGACAGGATATTCTCTCTCCTGCAACGGACCCATAGTAAATCCTGACAGCAGCGTTTTCATTATCACACCTATATCTCCTCATACTCTGAATGTCAGACCGATAATTGTTCCTGATGACGGCATGATCAAAATAAGGATATTGAAGGAAAGCAAAGTAAGGATAACATCAGACGGACAGCAATCATATAAGATAAACTCCCCTACCGAAGTGCTTGTTCAGAAAGCTGATTTTAAGATCAAGGTTATTAAGAAACTTCATTCGACCTATTTTAATACTTTGAAAAGAAAATTGTTCTGGAATGCGGATAAGAGATATAACTAATTATTTTTATACTCTGTTACTTTTACTGATATTTTAACTGATTAATTTATTTGCAGCTTCCATAACCTTATTTGCTTGAATGGACTTCCTGCACTTTCTGCTTTCAGCGTTGAGACACCAAAAAAGTTAGAATAGCAATTTAATATTTTTTTAACAACTCAGCCCAAAACAATTAATCAGATTATTTAATAGATTTCAACTATACTCTGACTTACGTTCTTTGTTTTCAGAACGAATTAAAAATATATTTTATATAACTAATTCCAATTATAGAGAGTTTTTGCTTACCAAACCGGTTCGCCGCGGCGAATTGGTAAGCAGGGACGAAGTTTTGAGACACCCTCGCAAGGAGAGGTAATATAGATGAAAACAGGAAAATTATTCTGGAATGCGGATAAGAGATATAACTAAGTATTTTTTATACTCAGTTACTTTTACTGATATTTTAACTGATTAATTTATTTGCAGCTTCCATAACCTCATCCACTTCAATGGTCTTCATGCACTTGAACTCTTCAGATCCCTGGAATATGCATGTTGCAGGTTTAGGTGAATTGTAAAAACACGGACTGCAGGAAAGTTCTTTTCTCACAACCATATTTTTTGTCTTCCACGGATACAATTCTTTTGCATTAGTATAAGCGAATATGCCTACCACCGGAATATCCAGTGCAGCAGCCGAATGCATAAATGCAGTATCATTTGAAATAAACAATCTGCAGTGTTTCATCCGCGCAATAGAGTCCATGAAATTATCAGTCGATGCAATGACCGCATTATTATTCATCATAGAATTGATCTCATTATTAAGATCGAATTCATTCCCAAACAATAATATTTTCGCATTATGATCTTTCATTAATCTGTTACCGGCTTCTGCATATTTATTTTTATCCCATCTTTTGTGAATATGATTTTTCAATAGAGACGAGCCAGGATGAAATCCGATTAGTAGTTTATTTTCAGGATTAATATTCGTGATAAATTCCTGAGCATCATGATTGAGTTTATCTGAAATGAAGATTTCCATTTTACCTGCGTCATCATCATTCAGTTCGCCGATATTTTCAACAGATCTTATAAGATCAAAATTCTGAAGTACATTATGCCTGTCCTTTATTTCATTAATGAGAATATCATTCATGAATTCAAGTCTGCCGAAGTTAGTGTGGGTATAATGATGTGCAATTTTTGTTTTTGCACCAAGAAGAGCATTTAGAATATTGTATTCCGCCCTGTTAGCTGGATATACATTTATGGAATAATCATAATTATAATTTTTCAGATTCCGGACTTCAGAAAGAGACTTTAGCTTTGACTGTTTTAAAAAGTTTATGAAATGAATCTTATTAAGAAACGGACTGCTTTCATACATTTCCTTAACAGACCTGAACATTACAAGCATGTCAATTTCCGATACAGGAAATTTTTCCTTAAGGATTCGCAGAGACGGAGAGAACATCAGGGCATCACCGTTACCGGATAAAGCGTTTATGAGAATTTTCATTGTAAGCTGATGTTCGGGAAGATTTTAAAAAAGTATTGTGAAGATCGAATATATTTCTCAGAGTAATAAATGATTATTGCTACCTCATTATTTCCGGATCATATTTGAGGATTTTTTCATAGCTGTTTTTTGCATTCAGAGTATCACCATTTTCACCGTAGAGCTGATAAAGCTGATAATGCGCCATTATATTAGTTTCATCAATATCGACTGCTTTCTTATAATTTTCAAATGCCAGATCTTTCTTTCCCTGCTGAAAGTATATGTCTCCTATATACTGGTAAGGCATATCGAATGCTGCAGGACCCATTTCGGCAGACTGCTGAAACTGTGTTAATGCAAGCTGAGTTCGGGATTTATCCCTGGAGGTGTTCATTGCTTCCGTAAACATATTTACAAATGCGGGGGTATAGCCCGGATTTCCGGGATACTCTGTAGTAATATTCTTGATTTCATCATCACTTTTTCTTTTATACACTACTTCAGTGAACTGAGAATTCTTATCCGAAAAATAATACGGATAATATGCGTTTATAAATTCTTCGGTGGTAAATAATGCTCTTTCCCCGTATGCGCTTGGTTTGACGCCGGTAGAGAAATAAACATAATCAGGATTCCTTGACATTACATAATCAGCGTTATAATTTCTTTCCTTCCATCCGAGTACTTCTGCTGAAATTTCCGGTACCGGTTTGGGATTATGAGCGATCTCTTTATCGGTAAGACCTAGATTATCGATCACGACTACTTCCGGACCTGCAAAATATGAAACTGACCCGATAGTTGTAGCTGCCAAGACAAGAGGCCGTCCCAGTTCTTTCTGTTTGTTCTTAAACCAGTTACCTGTGATCTTCATCTTCTCAACCAATCCGTTCTCACTGTTAATTTCACTCTGAAGATTTTCTTTCTGTGAATTATAATAATAATAGCAGATCACTGAGCTGATAATCAAAACAGAAGCAAACGCAATTCCCTTGCCCAGATTTTTATTGAATTTAAAATAAAGATCTGTAAGGAATTTTGCAAAAAGGATATAGATCAATGGAAGCACCGGCAAAAAGAATCTGTTCTGTTTTAAAACATCGCCTCCTACTGATATTACATAAAGGATAAATGAAACTATAAGTAAATAGAAAAGTGATACTTCAAAAAAATTTTCCTTCTTTCTGAAAAGATAAACTGGCGCAACCAAAACCACGCCATACAGAAGATAAGAAGAAAAGAACTTCATGAAATATTCAATACCTGCATTTAAATACTGCGATGAGAAACCTGTCTTTGCATAATATGTATTGGGAAACAGATAACCGTAATAAGAATATCTTATTATAAAATAAAATATTACAGGTATGACATAGACAAGATATGAAATTAAATTCTTTTTGGAAAAGAATTCCTTTAAGCCTTCTCCTCTTTTTTCCATGAACAATAATCCGAATCTATGGATCAGCATCAATCCGAAGAAATACATACCTTCAGGTCTTGTCAGAGTTGCAAGTAAAATGAAAATTGAAAACTTATAATTAGGTGAGGAAGAATCTTTGTCTTTGATATAGAAATAAATTCCGAGCAGACAGAACGAAATGAACATTGTTGTTTCCATTCCGCTAATTGCCCAGAATACAAACGAGCCGGTAAAGACAAGCAGTGCCGGAGGTATCAGATCAAAAAATCCTATGGAAGAATCATCTGTGCCGGATCTGTTTTTTTTAAAGCTCTTTGGATCAATGTCTCCTTTAATATTAATAAGTCCGGATAATAAATATGTCATTACCAGTACAAGAACCCCGAAAGCAAGACTCATCATTTGAGCAGTATTGCCAATATCAAAATTCATCTTTACGAAAACACTCAGTATGAGAACCCAGAGTAAATTTGTATAACCTTCAACTCTTTCTCCTATATTGAAAACAAGTCCGTTGCCATCCACAAAGTTCTGAACATACCTGAAACTGATAAAAGCATCGTCCTGTATGAACTTATTATTTGTACAAATAACGATAAATACTATACACAACAAAACCAAACCGGCTAATATTAAGGGCTTATTACTTCCCTGTTTTTCCGCCGGTATGTTCTGTTTAATGCTTTTTTTGGACATTGTCTATAAGATTCTTTTCAGGATATTATTTCTTTTACTTTCAAATATATCTGATATAACTATAAACCTAATACCTAATACTTAATACTTAATACCTACTATCTATTTCGGTTGCGCATTCATCTTCTGCTTGATAGACTCCATTTTCTGTCTGATGGTGACATCATTAACTCCTGCAGCAGCAAGTCTGTTTAACAGATCAAGCGCTTTCTGATATTCACCTTTCGCTTCATATACATCCAGTAAGACCCTGTAAGGATTATAGTAAGACTGGAAATTATTTGGATTATTTTCAAGATCCTCCAAAGCCTTTACTTCCACGTTATTTATCATTTCATTGAATCTCTGTTTATTTCCAAGTCTGTCATAGAGCATAGCAATATCATATTCGATCCTGTAGTCCATCGGAACCGTAGTAGAAGGTATTACTTCCTGAAGCCTGTTGAGAACTGCTTCAGCTTCCTGATGTTTGGTAGAATCAAGTGAATAATAATAAGCAAGCCTGAAGAATAAAGTCCTGTAAGTCTGTGTCATTCTCACCTGGTCTTCATTGTAGAACAGATCAGGACTGTTCAGACCTGTAAATCTGAAACCGTATTTTGGAGTCTTCGATGGTTCAGCAGGTGTATCAAAGATACACTCTTTCATCACTTCTTCATTAACATCAAAACTGCTTGTTGCGCTTGTTGTCTTATAAGGTACAACTCTCTGAGCCATTCCCTCCATTACAAGATAATCAGCAAGCCCTACATAATTCTCTTCTGTAACTGTTATAGAGAAATAAATCGGTCTGACCCATTTATTCGCTTTTATAATATCTATTAAAAGAAGGTCATTTGCTTTTAATGCTGTGATAACCTGAGATCCCGATTGCTGACGGATAGTCGGAGCAATGTTTGTTACAATCTTAGTAGGAAGGTCAGGCTGGTTTCTCATTGAATCCGGATAAGCTGATAATGGAACATCGTAAGTAACCGGTTTCTTTTCATCCCATTGTACAGGTGAAAGTTTTTTTAACTGAGCATCGGAAAAAGACATCGGAACAGTCAGAGCTCCGTATGGTCTTTCATTCTTAAGCTGTAGATTATACCAGTCAGTTTGTGCTAGTGAAAGATTCACCACCCTCACATCCGTTCTTATTCCATAGACAGCCTGCAGACACCATAATGGGAAAGTATCATTATCCCCGTTTGTAATAAGTATTCCGTCCTTTTCACAGCTTTGCAGAATATTGTATGCATAATCATAAGGTAGATAATTACCTGCTCTGTTTTGATAATAATAATTTACTCTTAACATATTTGCAGGTACGGCAGCAAAAGAAACTATCAGTACTACCGAACAAACAGCGACAAGAGAAGATTTATTCTTCATCTTTTCCGAAATTAATTCAATAAGACCTGCCACACCAACTCCTATCCATAGAGAGAATGCCATAAAAGCCCCGACGTAGAAATAATCCCGTTCCCGCGGCTGCGGCTCCTGCTGATTCTGATAAAGCGCCGTTACAATTCCCATCATCAGGAACATCATAAGAAATATGAAACCGAGCTTCCAGTCCCGCCGGAACTGAAAGAACAATCCGAACATACCTATGAGAAACGGTATGCCGAAAAACTTTTGAAAATCAACTCCATCGTTTTGATTATGCCCTGCTCTTCCGATATAATTCCAGAACCAGTAACGATTGAACATGTGATTGATCTGATACTTCCATAAGAATTCCATATCACTGGAATAATTCTGATAAATACCCTGATGCTGAGGTTCCTGAGAATATCTTCTCGGCATTACAAGCGGCTGCTGACCATACTGCTCTCTGTTAAGATAAGACAGGAGTGATTCAAGGTCTGCAGGTGTATTTTCGTTAATTGGAAGATTGGAAACATTCGCTCTTTCGAGAATTGAAATATATGTTGAGTAGCCCAGAATAATCAGAAACAATGAAAGCGTAAGCAAACTCAGAATCGGACTCATCTTTTGCTTTGCATAATAAATACCGAATATAAGAACGCCGATAAAAAGGACACCTACAATAACACCTCCGGACATTATTGCCGGAAATTTTTTAACTATACCCGGATACACTATAAAGAACGCTACTGCTGACAAAGCCAGAGCAATTATAAGAGTCTTTGGCGTGTATTCATATCTTTTAAAATAAAAGAATAATCCTGCAAGGAATATACACTGTGCAACGATCAGATGAATTCCAATAGACAGACCAACGATATAAGCAACAAGAAGAAGATACTTATCACTTCCCGGTTCATCTGCTCTTTCCCACCATACCATTAATACCCACATACAAAGACCAATGAGAAAAGTACCCATTCCGTAAACTTCACCTTCAAGTGCATTGAACCAGAAAGACTCGCTGAATGCATATGATAAAGCACCTACTGTTGCAGATCCGCATATCAATAATACGTCAAAAGTAGTTTTTGGAATTCCTCTCCAGTTTCTGATAACTTTTGTGATTATCAAATAAAGCAACAGAACACAAAGTGAACTGGAAATAACAGAAAGGTAATTAACCCGCAGTCCTATATCTGATGCTGTAGGAATCATTGTGAATATTTTACCCATCAGAGTAAAGAAAGGAGCTCCGGGCGGGTGAGGTACTGATAATGTATAGGCACATGCAATGAATTCACCGCAATCCCATAAAGAAAAAGTCGGTTGCACTGTCATCACGTAAATGATCGTTGTAAACATGAATACAACAAATGCAAATATCCGGTTAGTTAATTTAAAATCCATCTAAATTGATTATTTTTTAATTATTTCGAATTCTTATTTTAATATATCAGGACAGAATGACCTTTTATTTATTTCTTTTCTTTCTTTTCCCTGTGAAGTAATATTTCATCGATCAATCCGTACTTTTTAGCCTCTTCAGGATTCATTATATTGTCTCTCTCTGCATCGACCATTACTTTCTCTATTGGCTGACCTGAATGCTCCGCAGTGATCTTAAACAATGTCTCTCTTGTTTTTTCCATATCCCTTGCATGAATAAGTATATCAGTAGTTTGTCCTCCCAGACCGCTTGCCCAAGGCTGGTGCATTAATATCTTTGAATGAGGAAGCGCAATTCTTTTACCTTTTGCACCGCCTGTGAGAAGCAACTGTCCCATTGAAGCAGCCATTCCTACGCACATAGTTGAAATGTCAGGTCTTATATACTGCATTGTATCATAAATTCCTAATCCTGCAGTAACACTGCCGCCCGGAGAATTAATGTAGATCATTATATCTTTATCCGGATCTTCTGATTCGAGAAATAATAACTGCGCTATTATCAGCGATGCTACTTCATCATATACAGCTGTTCCGAGAAAAATAATTCTCTCTTTAAGAAGTCTTGAATAAATATCGTAAGCTCTTTCGCCTCTTGAAGTCTGCTCTACTACCATAGGTACAAGCTGACTATTGATCTGATTTAAACCGTGGTGAAGAAAATCTTCGTTTTTCTTTATAATATTTGAATAATTCATAATTTTTATTTGTCTGATTTATTTTAATGTTTTTGTCTGTAAATTGAAAAATTAATCTTCCTTTTTAACTTCTTCCTCTACTTCTTCGATCTTTGCTTTTTTAAGAATCATATCCAGTACTTTATCATTCAGTATTTTCATTTTAACATCTTCATTTTCCTTATATGCCTCAATGAGTTTATCAGCAGGAATATTATATCTGCCGGCATTTTCTTCGGCTATTTTCAGATAGTCCTCTTCTTCGGCGGTAATTTTGAAATCTTCGATCATTTTCTCTCTTATCAGATACCATTTAGCCTGAAGAATCGCATCAACTCTTTTTTCCTTTTTAAAATCTTCAACGCTGAAGTCTTTAGGAAGTTGCTGTTTTGGAAATTGTCTTTTATAATCCTCTATCATCCCGTTAAGAATAACATCAATGTATCTCTCAGGAGCCGGAATATCATTGGCTTTTATCATTTCATTTACAGTGTCATTATCAAGTTTCCTGTCCGAAATCCCGTCATATATTTTTTGTATCTCATTTCTGATCTCAGCCCTGAATTCTTCCTCAGTTTTGATGTCCTCTTTGTTTGTAATAATTTTGAAAAAATCTTCATTCAATTCAGGCAGCACTACCTTTTCAACCTTTGTACATGTAACCTGTACTTTTTTATCACCGCCTTCAGCATTCTTGGAATCAATTATTCTGACTTCACCTTCTTTTATTCCCTTGAATCCTTCTTTGAATTCCGGAAAAATATTATCGTTTCCAAGATAGATCCTGAGATCTTTCTGAGACTGACCTATTATAATGTTACCGTTTTCATCAAGATTCTGAAGATCAACCGTAATTATATAATTATCATCAAGAGCAACACCGTCAATTTCATTTGTTGCATTTCTCAGTCTGTGATATTGTATTTCATCTTCAACTCTTGAATCATCTATAATATACTTTGTTTTCTTCAATTCAAGACCTTCAAAATTCTCGATCTTAATTTCCGGCATGATTTCGAATTCAACTTTAAATGTCAGTTTCTCCTTTGGTTTATAATCCATATCCGTGATTGAGGCTTTACTCATAAGATCCATTTTATTATCAATGATATATTTTACAAAAACATCATTGGCAATATCTTCAAGAGAAGAATATTCAATACCCTCTCCATAAAGTTTTTTGATCATATTCAGGGGAGCTTTACCTTTTCGGAAACCCGGTATATTGGATTTTTTTCTGTATTTTTCTATGGCTTTGTCGAAGTGTGGTACTAATTCCTCATAAGAAAGCTCTGCAATAAGTTCTTTCTTTGAGTTTTCAAGGTCGTTTAACTTTAAATCCAAATTTATTTTATATATTTAATTACAAACAGCAAAATTACCTAAATAGCTTAGAAGTAACAAGGAATTTAATTGTATTTTTGTGAAACTATATTTTTAAAAATATATTGTTGAGTCAATACTGTTCAAAACATTTTCAAATATGTAAAAAAGCTTTAATAATAAATGCTAATCTATGTTTTTATCTGTTCAAATTTTTGAACCCGCCTGTGATAAATTGC
>JAGQWH010000014.1 GCA_020437545.1 Ignavibacteriota bacterium | reverse complement strand
ATTCATAAGAGAACTGTGTTCTATCATAACGCCCTTTGGCTTACCGGTCGAACCGGATGTATAGATCACATAAGCTAAATCATTTGGCTCAATTTTTATTCCCGGATTTTTCTGATCTGATTTAAAATCAGCTGACCAGTCACCATCAACTTCAATAACTTCAAACTTATCTGATTCAGGTAATTTTGAAGAACTTCCTTTGCTGCTTAAAACTATTTTTGCTTCAGTATCTTCAAGCATGAAACTTATTCTGTCCGGCGGATAATCCGGATCTACCGGCACATATGCACCGCCTGCCTTCAGCACAGCAAGGACTCCGGCTATCAGCTCAATACTTCTGTCAATGAACACCGGTACAAGTGTTTCTTTTTTAACTCCTTTGCTTATGAGATAATTTGCAAGTCTGTTTGAAATTTCGTTGAGTTCGTGATATGTAACGTGTATATCTTCAAACACCAATGCCTGCGCATCCGGTCTGCTGACTCCCATTTCTTCTATCAACGCGACTACATTCGTATTTTCAGGAAACGCTGCAAACGTATCATTGAAGCTATACAAAAGCTGTTGTTTCTCAATTGCTGTCAGCATCGGAATTGTTCCTATACTGCACTCAGGATCATTAATGATCGAATGAAGCAACTCCAAATAATGACCGATCATTCTCCTTATTGTTTCAGCACTGAAAAGATCTGTAGCATATTCAAATCCGGCTTCTATACCTTCCGGAATTTCATTTGTGTATAATGTAAGATCAAATTTAGATGTAGTATGCTCAACACCTGCATTTGATAAAGTCAGTTTATCGAAATCAACTTTCTCAACTGTCGGAGTATTCTGAAGAACCATCGAAACCTGTACAAGAGGGTTCTTGCTCATGTCCCTGTCACCTACTACAGTATCAACTACCTTTTCGAAAGGTACTTCCTGATTTTCATAAGCTTCCATCGTTGTCGTCTTTACATCATTCAGCATTTCGACAAAAGAGTTTTTGGAATTTATTTCACTCCTTAATGCCAGCGTATTCACAAAGAATCCGATCAGCTCTTCCATCTCTTTTGACTGACGTCCGGCTATACCAATTCCGACTACTATGTCTTCCTGACCTGTATATCTGTAGAGTAAAACCTTGAATGCAGTCAGTAATGTCATAAACAATGTTGCGCCGTGTTTCTGACTCAGACTCTGAAGCTTCTCACTTAATTCTTTATCAATATTGAATAACTCTATAGCGCCTTTATTACTTTGAATTGCCGGTCGTGCAAAATCCGTTGGAAGTGTCAATGGTTCTGCTTCGTTAAGTTTTTGCTTCCAGTAATTTAGTTTCCTGTCAAATATCTCTCCCTGCAGATGTCTTCTCTGCCATATTGCATAATCAATATACTGAATTGCCAGTGGTTCAAGATCCGGCTTCCGGTTCTGTGAATACGCTGCATACAGCTCTACCATTTCTTTTACAAGTACAGACATTGACCATCCGTCAGAAGCAATGTGGTGCATCGTCACCTCGAGTATGTGTTCTTCTTCACTCAGACTGATCAGATGACCTCTGATCATATAATCCTTAGAAAGATCAAACGGTACGCTGATCAGATCATGCAGATATTTATCTAGTCCTGCAGCATCATCTTTATAAACTGATCCGTCAATATATTCAAGATCCCAGTTATTTTCATCTTTGACATACTGATAACCAACACCTTCCTCTTCACGGATCATTGTCCTTAGAATTTCATGCCGGTTGATTATAGTCTGTAAAGCTTTCGACAGGTATTCTTTATTAAGCAGTCCTTTGAATCTCAGTACAACAGGCATATGATACTGAATACTTCCTTCAAATCTGTCAATGAACCAGAGTCTTTCCTGACTGAATGAAAGCTGAATCTTATCAGGTCTTTCCTGTTTACCAATGACAGGTAATAATAAACCTTTACTTTCATCTTTAATAATGTCAGCAAGTTCTGCAATGGTCGGATGAACAAAAATATCCTTGATGGCAAGTTCCGATTCAAGTTCTTTTCTTATTGAAGAAATAACTCTCATTGCAAGCAGAGAATGTCCGCCGAGCTCGAAGAAATTATCATTGATACCGACTCTTTCCACATTGAGAACTTCCTTCCAGACTGCTGCGATCTTCTTTTCTACATCATTTCTCGGTTCAATATATTCATTCAATATTAAAGTACTTGCATCAGGATCTGGTAATGCTTTTTTATTTATCTTCCCGCTTGCTGCAAACGGGAAACTTTCCATACTTACATACAAAGCCGGAACCATATAGTCAGGCAGTTTTCCCTTGAGATAAGTAATTATCTCTTCCCTGTTAAATTCACCTTCTGCGACTATATATGCAATCAGATATTTGATTCCCTGTTTGTCTTCCTTTGCCAGAACTATTGCCTGCCGCACAGAACCAAATTCATTCAATACGCTTTCTATTTCACCAAGCTCAATCCTGTATCCGCGGATCTTTACCTGATCATCAAGTCTTCCTGAGAATTCAATATTGCCATCGGGAAGTCTTTTACCCAGATCTCCTGATCTGTATAATCTTGCTTCAGGATCATCACTGAATATATTTTTTATGAATCTGTCTTTTGTCAAATCAGGGCGGTTCAGATATCCTCTCGCTAATCCCGCTCCGCCGACACACAACTCTCCGGCGACTCCCGCAGGCAGCAGCTTCTGATCTTTATCTAATATATATAAACTTAATGTAGGAATAGGATTTCCTATTATGCTGTTTCCGGATTCAATATGCTTTTGTTCAATTTCCTGATAAGTTACATGAACGGTTGTTTCCGTAATACCGTACATGTTTATTATCCTGCAGTCCGGGTACGACTTCTTCCATTCTTTTAATTTCGCAGGATCAAGAGCTTCACCTCCGAAGATCAGATATCTTACTTTAAGCGGTAATTTCTTTTCAAGTATTGTTTCCTGCAATGCATAAAATGAAGATGGTATCTGATTAAGTATTGTCACATTTTCTTTGACAAGCAAATCCGAGAACAATTCCGGATCTTTAGCAGTATCTCTCGGCACTATGACAAGTTTGCCTCCATAAAATAATGCGCCGTACATTTCCCATACTGTAAAATCAAATGTAAATGAATGGAACATTGACCATACATCTTTTTCAGTAAAATCAAATAAAGGCGAATCTGTCATGAATAATCTTACCACATTGTAATGCTGTATAAGTACGCCTTTTGGCTTGCCTGTCGAACCGGACGTATAGATCACATATGCAAAATTATCAGGTTTGATATTAACATTGAGATTCTCTTTGGAGAGTTTTTCAATATCAGATTTATCTGAATCTATTTTTACTATTTCAATATTTTCCGAAACCGGTAATTTAGAACTGCTTAATTCACTGCTGACAACTAATGAAGCTGATGTATCTTCAAGTATAAATGCCATTCTCTCTTCGGGGTATTCCGGATCGATCGGAACATATGCACCGCCAGCTTTTAATATTGCAAGCAGACCTACTATCATATCAAATCCTCTTTCAATACAAACCGGTATCAGATCATTCTCTTTGACACCTTTGCTGATAAGATAATTCGCAAGTCTGTTGGATCTTTCATTAAGCTCTTTGTATGTCATCTTTTCCTTACCTGAAACAATCGCAGTATTTTCAGGTGTCTTCGCAACCTGTTCATTGAAAAGATCTACTATGGTTTTTTCTTTCGGATAACCTATAGTAAGATCATTAAGCTCTTTTACTAATCTGTTCTCTTCCGGCTTTGTAAGTAATTTTAATTCATCCGGCAACTGTGCTTCACCATTGATTATCTGCAGCAATACATTCTCAAAATGACCGCTTATCTCTTTTACATATTCAGGGCTTAAAACTTCTGAATTATAACTGAAATGAATATCTATTTCATCAGCGCTGCCAACAGTTATCGTCAATGGATAATTTGTCTGCTCCTGCATCTGAATATTTTCTATCTTCAGACTCCACTCTTTCGAACCAACGACCTCGCTTACGGGATAATTTTCAAAAACAAGTATGCTGTCAAACAGATCACCGCTGACACCTGTCAGGCTTTGTATCTCCTGTAGTGGCGTATATTGATACTGAGTTGATGAGACCTGTCTTGTCTGTATGTCATTTAGCCAGTGAACAATTCCGTGATTTTTATTTTCATTAGTTAATACAGAATGTAAAGGAAGAGTATTTATATACATACCGACACGATGTTCAATTCCGGGAAGATCCGCCGGTCTGCCGGATACAACTATTCCATAAACTATATTTTCATTACCGGTATATTTATGTAAAAGATATGACCAGACTCCCTGAATAACCGTGTTTATCGTTACATGATTTTTCTGAGCGAATGAATTGAACTGTTCTGTAATATTTTTATTCAGATGAATTGCTTCCGTCTTATATTCACCTACACCTTTAGTCCGTTGCGAAGTTGCTTCTATAAAAGGCAGAAGTGTACTCTGTTCAACACCCTGCATGTAATTTTTCCAGTATGCTTCCTGTTCATATTGATCTATGTTTTCAATATATCTTATATAATCTTCAAACTTATCAACTTCTTTGAATTCCGGTTCACTTCCATTAAGCAATGTTTCATAATTACTCAAAAACTCTCCAAGCATCACAGGCAATGACCATCCGTCAGACAAGATATGGTGTGAGGTCCAGATCATTCTGTAAAGGTCTTTACTCAATCTTATCAAAGCGATACGCATCAAAGGCACTGTTTTAAAATCAAATCCTTTTAGTCTGTCCGCTTCTTTGTATTTTTCAATTGCCGCTGTTTGCTCCTCTTCATTCATCTCACTGAAGTCAAGAACATTTACAGGAATATCAACTTCACTATACACACATTGCACAGGTATACTGAACTGATCATAATAAAAACCGCTTCGCAGAATACTGTGATCTTTAATTACATGGTTCCAGCTTTTTGTTATAAGTCCGGTATCAGGATCGGATATATCGCAGCTTAATTGTTCGGTATAAGCACCGGCATTCGAGTCATACAGAGAATGAAAAAGCATTCCCTGCTGAAGACCGCTGAGTCTGTAAATACCTTCAACTGATTCTCTTCTCGGCTTACCGTTTACATTTTTATCCAAAAATCTATCAAGCTCTTCTACACTTATCTCCGAGCCCAGTCCGTAATCAGATGGAGTATATACTTCCCCGAGTCTCTTCTGATCTATGCAATGCGAGATCAGTTTTTCTATTATTGATTTATAACTGTCACCTAAATCAGAAATTGTATCAGATTCAAAATGGCGGCTGCTGAAACTCCAGTTCAACACTAGTTCGCCACCCTGCACCATACTGTTTACAGAGATAATCTCCCTTACATTTTCTTCTTCACTTCTGAATCCGCCTGATGCTTCACTTGCACCGGAGAACCATTTACTTCCGCCTACAACATTATCAAGCTGGCCTAAATAATTAAATACAATATCCCAGCAGTCTTTACTTCCTGTAATATTTAATTTCTCATCATTATTAATATACTTCAATACTCCGTATCCAAGACCTTTGTCAGGCACATTCCTCAGCTGCTCCTTGATGCTTTTTATTGCATAGTCTAAATCAGCTCCGGATTTTACTTCAAGTAAAACAGGATACAGACTTGTAAACCATCCAACCGTCCTGCTTGTATCAATACCGGCTTCAGGATTTTCTGAAATGTTTTCACGACCGTGTCCTTCAAGCCCAATTGTAATTCCTTCACCTGTTATCTTCTCACTTAAGGTAAGTGCAAGAGCGCAAAGCAAAATATCATTAATCTCAGTGTGATAAACCGCCGGTACTTCCTGCAACAATAATTGCGTATGAGCAGCATCCAGTTTTACTGAGTGGGTCTTTATATCCTTTGCAGTAACTTTACCATCATACTCTTTATCTGTTAATAACGGATGATAACTTCCTGCAACTCTCTCCCAGTATTTTTTCTGTGATAATAATCTCCGACTCTTACTGTATTCAACCAACGTGTCATGCCACTGCCGGTATGAACTTCCTTTTGTTCCAAGATCAACTTTCTCACCTTTGATCAATCCGGTTAACAGAACTTCAAGATCATCAAAAATCAATCTCCATGAAACTCCGTCAACAGCCAGATGGTGAATGACTATCAGTACCCTGTTGTGAGTTTCATTATCAGGAGTTTGCATTAAAGCAAATTTTACAATCTCCCCGTTTTCAATATTAAGACTGCTCTGAATCTCATCAGCATTCTTTTCAATAAGTTTCCCAAGTTCCTTTTTATCGGAATTTCTCAGATCTATATTTAAGACTTCCGGAATTTTATCACCGTATTCCTGAATCCACTTTCCGTTTTCATTTTTATATCTGAATCTTAATGCATCATGATGTGAAAGTAAGATCTCTGTTGCATTATTTAAGATCTCCGGAGTAATTGCTTTGTCCAGGGATAATAAAACTGCCTGATTAAAATGAGATACATTAACATTTTCACTGCTGAGATACCAATGCTGAATCGGAAGCAATCCGCTTTCACCGGTCAGAGATCCCTGCTCACCTGTTTGCAGCGCTGCAGTTCGTTCGGCAATCGCCACAGACATTTTATCTATTGTCTGATACATAAAGAAGTCTTTCGGCTTCAATTCATATCCGAGACGTCTTGCGCGGCTGATGATCTGAATGGTGATCATCGAATCACCGCCCAGTTCAAAGAAGTTATCTTTAATTCCGACACGCTCCACATGAAGCAGCTCTTTCCAGATCGAAGCAAGATCTTCTTCATATTTATTCCTCGGTGCCTCATAAATGCTACCCGATAATTCGGTGGAATCCGGATCGGGTAAAGCTTTAACATTTAATTTCCCGTTGGCTGTCAGCGGAAACTCATCCATGAATATTATCTTGGATGGTACCATGTAATCCGGCAATCTCTTTTCTGCAATGATCCTTATCTCTCTCCCAAAATCAGGCGGATTGATCCAGCCTTTAAGTCTCTTCTCAAGATTCTTTTTTTCCGTGTCACCAAATCCTGTTATAATATTTTTCTTATTCTCGCCATTTTCATTTTTCCTTACTGCATAAAGATTGTAAAGCACTGCATCTTTTGACAGCATTTTTTCCTTCTCGACATATGTACTGAAACCCTTTTTCTCAAGCAGGTCTTTTATGTTTTTCAATCTGCCGTCAACATCGTGTATCTCAATGATCAGACTGTTAACTTTTGACCAGTCCTTATCATCAAGTCCAGCAAGCACAAGATGCTCTGAATTTTCAACATCAATTTTAAGTAGATCGATCTTTGATATTTTTTCTTCTGAAATTATATCCGAAAGTCTCTTTGCTTTGATCTGAATTTTCCTGCTTGCAAGTTTTGCTTCAAGCAATGATTCCATTTCCTGTGAACCGATATCCTCTGTTTCCGAAGTATCAATATAAGATCTGACAACATCTTTCACATTTCCTTTATCTTCAGTAATTCCGGACAGGATTGACATCGATGGGTAATATATAAATTCTATATCCTGTTCTTTGTCAAGTAAGGCGAGCTGAAAACCTTTTCCTTTGATATTATATAAACTCCTGTTTGCTTCAAGATAATTATAAACATCAGGAACAGGCTCAAATGAATAGACCTTTATATCTTCACTTAGCATATTCAGAAAGACAGTGAAAAATCCTACGTTCGCACCAATGTCGATCACGGTGCTGTCTTTACTGAGAGTTATGCCGTGTTTTAAATAATACTGATCTTCAAAGATCTCATTATACAGAAATTTTACTTCATTCTGATTTGCTGCAAACACCGGCATTTCATTCGGCAATATATGGATCTCTGATCTCTGGAAATTCTTTTTATCTATTAAGTGCTGATAGTTGCTTAATATTGGAAGTGTCTCTTTATCAATCTGAAGATAAGCATTTAATTTTTTGTCATCGGAAGTTTTACTGTCCACCATTACAACTTTTGAATCTTTTATCCCTTCAATCGAAGTCAGACAGGTTTCGATCTCACCAAGTTCGATCCTGTTACCGCGAATCTTAACCTGATCATCCAGTCTTCCGAGATATTCAATATTCCCGTCAGGAAGCCATCTTCCAATATCACCTGTCCTGTACATTCTTGATCCGTTCTTCTTATTAAAAGGATCATCTACAAAATTTTTCTCCGTAAGCTCAGGTCGGTTGAGATAACCTCTCGCAACCTGCACTCCTCCGATATGCAACTGACCTATTCCGCCCAATGGAACAAGTCCGTCCCATTCATCAAGTATATACATAGAAGTATTGGCAACGGGTTTTCCAATGGGAACAACTTCAACTGTCTCATCCGAATCAGGCATTTCCCAGTATGTAACGTCTATAGCTGCTTCAGTAGGTCCATACAGATTATGAAGTTCAGCAGTCGGTAACTTCTTTTTAAACAATTCAACGTGAGCAGGCTTCAATGCTTCACCGCTGCAGACAACTTTCTTTATGCTCAAACATTCACCTTCATCAAGATCACTCAGGAACAGGACCAGCATTGAAGGAACAAAATGCAGGATAGATATTTGTTCGCTTTCAATAAGCGATTTCAGATACCAGGTATCTTTCTGTCCGCCCGGTTTTGCAAAGACAAGTCTTGCTCCGGTCATCAGCGGAAGCAGTAATTCCCATACTGATACATCAAAACAGAATGTTGTCTTTTGTAAAACTGATTCTTTTTTTGTTAAGTTGAAATATTCCTGAGCCCAGTTCAGACGGTTCATAATACCGCCATGCTCATTCATCACGCCTTTTGGTTTGCCAGTCGATCCGGATGTATAGATCATGTAAGCAAGTGAATGATGATGAATCTCATTTTCTAAATTCTCATCCGAATGTTCTCTTATAATAGGAAGATCTTCTTCAAGATTAATTAAAATGACATCCCTGCAGAAAGATAATTTACCGGCGCTGTCATTATTGCATAGTAATATCCTTGAACCTGTATCGCTCAGCATGAATTTGATCCGTTCTTCCGGATAATCCGGATCGACCGGAACATATGCTGCACCTGCTTTCAGAATACCTAAAATTCCGATTATCATCTCAGGACTTCTGTCGAGACATATCGGAACAAACATTTCATTCTTTATACCGATCGTCTTAAGATAGTGCGCAAGCTGATTCGAAAGCTTATTTAATTCTGAATAAGTTAACTCTTTATTTTCAAATCTTACTGCAATCGAATCCGGATTTTCATTTACCTGCTCATGGAAAAAATCTAAATAATATTTACCGGAAGGATATTCCGTTTTTGTATCATTAAATTCATAAAGCAACTGATGCTCTTCGCCTATAGAAAGCATAGGCAATAAACCTATCTTTTCATCAGGAGATTTTACAATGGACTGAAGCAGTTCATTGTAATGACTGAGCATTCGTTTGATTGTATTTTCATTATAAAGATCAGTACAGTATTCGACAGAGATATCCATGCCGTCTTCAGTAGCGGAAATACTGAAAGTAATATCAAATCTTGAAATATTATTCCAAACTTCTTCTCGGGAAAGTTCAAGTTTGCCCAGATATAGTTCGGGTACATCGGGCATATTCTGCAAAGCAAATGCAACCTGGAAGACCGGGCTTCTGCTCATGTCTCTTTGCTTTACAACCGCATCAACGACTTTCTCAAACGGTGCTTCCTGATGTTCGTATGCTTCGAGTGTTGTAGACTTTACCTGTTTCAATAAATTTGCAAATGTATCGTCTCCATTTACCTCACTTCTGAATGCAAGTGTATTCACGAAATAACCTATCAGATCCTCGATCTCACTCATCTGACGCCCTGCAATCGGACTCCCGACACAAATATCCTTCTGTCCGCTGTATCTGTAAAGCAATACATTGAATGCAGAAAGAAGCGTCATGAATAATGTTGCGTTTTGTTTCCTGCTAAGTGACTGTAACTGATCACTGAGTTCTTTATTGATTTTAAACTCTGCTACGTTTCCGTTTATACTCTGCACAGCTTTTCTTGAGTGGTCAGTCGGAAGCTGTAACGGTTCGACTCCGTCAAGTTTCTTTCTCCAGTAATCGATCTTATTCTCTAAAACCTCACCCTGCAGGTTTTCCTTCTGCCATATTGCATAATCCGCATACTGTATATCAAGAGCAGGCAACTCAGCTTCCCGATTCTCTTCAATGGATTTGTATATCTCCGCAAACTCTTTCACGATAACGGAAATAGACCATCCGTCTGAAGCAATGTGATGCATTGTAATGATCAGAATATTATCATCTTCATCCAGTTCGATCAAATGACCTCTCAGCATCAGATCTTTGGAAAGATCAAAAGGAATGTTGATCAGATCCCTGATGTAACTATGCAGTTTTTCAGAATCCCCGATTTCAAATACTGAACCGTCAATAATCTCAAGATCCCATTCAGCTTTTTCTTTGATTGATTGATATCCTTTTCCTTCATCTTCATAAATTACAGTACGGAGAACTTCATGCCTTTCAACAATCATCTGCATTGATCTTATCAATGCTTCTTTGTTAAGCTTTCCTTTTAATCTTAAAACTGCCGGAATGTGATATTGTATGGTTCCTTCAAGTCTGTCTATGAACCATAATCTTTCCTGACTGTATGATAATGGAATTCTGTCCGGTCGTTTCTGAACTGAGACCGGAGGATGCGAAAGTCCGCCTGTTTGTTTCTGAAAATGTTCGGCTAAAGATTTTATGTTCGGATTTTCAAAAACCGAATTGACAGTAATTTCTATATCAAGACTCTTTCGAACGGCTGATATCAATCTTATCACCAACAATGAATGTCCGCCTAGTTCAAAAAAGTTATCATAGATTCCTGCGCGTTCAACACCTAAGAGTTCTTTCCATATAGCTTCCAGTTTCTCTTCTGTATCATTGCGGGGGGCAGTGTATTCTTTACTTAACAATTCACTGAGATCAGGATCCGGAAGTGCTTTCCTGTCAACCTTTCCATTTGCATTCAAAGGAATGCTGTCAAGCTTCACCCAGACACCCGGCACCATATACTCAGGAAGTCTCGCTCTTAAATATGAATCCACTGTTCCTTTATCAAAATCTCCATTGCCGTTTGGCACAACATAACCGATCAGTCTCTTATTGCCTGCTTTATCTTCTTTTGCAAGTACAACAGCTCCTTTTACAAGCTCACTTTTCTGAAGCACACTTTCGATCTCGCCAAGCTCTACTCTGTAACCTCTTATCTTAATCTGATCATCACTTCTTCCTAGATATTCAATATTACCGTCAGGCAGCCATCTTGCAAGATCGCCTGTTCTGTACATCCTTGCATTTTCATCATTGCTGAAAATATCTTTGACAAATTTTTCTTCAGTAAGCTCCGGAAGATTTAAATAACCTCTTGCTACCTGCACACCGGCTATATACAATTCACCTGCTACTCCGGCAGGGACAGGTTTGCCTTTACCGTCAAGTATATATAATTGCGTATTATCAACAGGTTTACCGATAGGAGGCAGGTCTGATAGATTATTCTTTGACGGAACAGTATAGCTGCTTACCACGTGTGCTTCTGTCGGACCGTATTGATTAACAATTGAGATCCCCTTTTCGAGTAATGAGTTTATTTCTTTTGTTAATTTTAACTGCTCACCTGCCGTGATTATTTCTTCAAGGGAATATGTTTTACCTGTACCTGTTTCAATATATTCCGCAAGATTTTTTAAAACTATGAACGGAACAAATAAATGAGTTATACCCGATTTCTGAATATCTTTCATCACCTCTGCCATGTCAATACGGCGCTCTCCCGTAATCAGACATAATGTACTTCCAAAACAAAGCGTAGAAAATATTTCCTGAAAACTCACATCAAAATTAAGAGCAGTAAACTGTAATACTTTTCTCTGCCTGTTCTTAAATTGTTTGTCCTGCCATAAAAGTAAATTTACCAGGTTTCTTCCCGGCATCCTTACACCTTTTGGATTTCCGGTCGAACCGGATGTGTAAAGCATATAAGCTAAATTTTCGGGATCTCTCTTGTCTTTTAAATTTTCCGGAGATTGTCCGCTGATCAAAGCCTCATCAGAATCAGTGAACATTACATCGACATCTGTTGATATTTCAAAATCAAAATTATCCACTAAATCTTTACTGCTTATAAATACCTTAGCGCCAGAATCTTTCAGCATAAATTCTTTTCGTTCGGAAGGATATTCAGGATCGATAGGAACGTATGCTCCACCCGCTTTCAAAACAGCTAAAACAGCAGTGATCATCTCAAAACCCCGGTTCAGGCAAACCGGTACAAGTGAATCGGCTTTAACACCTTTTGACTTCAGTAAATGCGCAAGTTGATTAGAACGTCTATTTAATTCTGAATATGAAAGTTCAACTCCGTCAAATATAAGTGCTGCATTATCCGGCGTCTTTGCTGCCTGAGCTTCGAACAGATCTGCAATGCTTTTACTTAAATCATTAACCGCAGTTGTATCATTATATTCAACTAAGAGTTTTTCTTTTTCATCTTTTGTTAAAATATCAATTTCGGTAACATCCGTTTCGTCAGCATCTATAACCTGAAGGAGTACATTTCTGAAGTGCTCTTTGATCTCTTTTACATATTCATTATTAAGTAATTCAGAATTGTAACTGAAGTTTATGGTAGTCTCTTTCGAGCTGCCTATCATAAGTGTCAGAGGATAATTAGTTCTCTCTTTTATTTCTACATTCTCAATTGCAAGACTCCATTTCTTCGACTTTACTAATTCGCTTACAGGAAAATTTTCAAATACCAGCAGACTGTCAAAAAGATCTCCTGTGACTCCTGTCCATTTCTGAATATCCTGAAGCGGTGTGTGTTGATATAGTCTGGAGGACAACTGCTCCTTCTGCATATCCTGCAGCCATTTGACCAGACTCTTTCCGTCTTTTAATATTGAATGCAACGGAAGTGTATTAATATATAATCCTACCCGTTGCTCAACTCCCGGAAGATCATCCGGTCGACCGGAGACAATTACTCCGTATGCAATATTTTCATTTCCGGTGTAGTGATGAAGAAGTAAAGACCAGACTCCCTGCATTACTGTATTTATCGTAAGCCTGTTCCTTTGAGCAAACTCTTCTATAAGCGAAGTAGTCTTTTCATCTAATTGTAAAACTTCGGTTTCGTATTCACCTTTACCTTTTGTTCTGTCTGCAGTCGCACCTATAAAAGGAAGTAATGTACTCTGCTCAATTCCCTTCATATAATTACGCCAGTACTTTTCCTGACGCTCTTTACTTCCCCGCTCAATGTATCTTATATAATCTTCAAATTTATCAACATCCTTTTTGACAGGTTCCTTTCCGGCAAGATAAGTTTCATATGTGCTTAAGAACTCTTCCATTAAAACAGGAAGGGACCAACCGTCAAACAGAATATGATGCCATGTCCATAACATTCTGTATCTGTCTTCACTTAATTTTATCAGAGCTATTCTCATCAGAGGTGCAACATTAAAATCAAATCCCTTATTACGGTCAGCTTCTTCATGATCTTTCAATGCTGCTTCCTGCTTACCTTTTGGCAAATCGCTGTAGTCTAGAATCTCAAGAGGTAATTTTACTTCCCTGTTTACACTCTGAACCGGTATGCTTATTTCACTATAGATAAAAGATGTTCTTAAGATAGAATGTCGTTTTATTATATGATCCCATGTCTTTTTTAAGATATCGATATCGAGATTTATAAAATCACACGACATCTGCTCTAAATATGCGCCTTTGCCTTCGTTATACAGCCCGTGAAAAAGCATTCCCTGCTGTAAGCCGCTTAAACGGTACAATCCCTCTATGAGGTCTTTCCGCGATTTACCCTGATCGGATGCTTTTTTAGTTATTTCCATTTATAATAATTTCTTTAAATACGTTTATTTAACAATTCATCCAGTTCATCAATACTGATGTCTGACTCCAAACCATAATCTGATGGTGTATATACCGAACCTGATTTTTGCTGATTCATGCAGTGATCAATCAGCGATTTCAGATTTGCATTAAAATTTTCAGCAAGCCCCGAAATTGTATCCTTTTCAAAATGAAGATTGCTGTAACTCCAGTTTAATATGAGCTCGCCCTCCTGCACCATACTGTTAACTGCTATAATGTAGCTCAATGTATGATCAGACCCGGAGCTTTCACCCATGCTTTCATTTGCTCCCGAAAACCATTTTCCTGAATCTATAATATTATCTATTTGACCTAAATAATTAAATACAATATTCCATGATGATTCAGCATTTAATTTATCATTTCTATTTAAATATTTCAAAATACCGTATCCGAGTCCTTTATCCGGAATTTGTCTCAATTGCTCTTTTACTCTCTTTATCGAATCTGAATTGTCCCAGTTTGGTGAGATCTCAAGTGATATAGGGAAGAGACTCGTGAACCATCCGACAGTCCTGCTGGTATCCACGCCTTCCGCTATGCTCTCTCTTCCGTGTCCTTCCAGACCGATAACGATCTTTTTGGATGCGCTCCATTCAGTAATTGTCTGTGCCAGAGCGCAAAGAAGTATATCATTGATGTCTGTATGATAAACTCTTGGAACTTCATGTAAAAGCAAATCCGTCTTCTCTCTATCAATTCGCTGTGAAATTATCTCCATATCCTTCTCTTTTACTTCGCCTGTAAAATCTTTGTCAGTAGGGATCTGTTCGATATCACTAACGGCATTTTCCCAGTATGAGATCTGAGATAAAAGTCTTTCACTTCTGCTGAATTCCTCTAAGGCATTATACCACTGGCGATATGAACTGCTTTTAACCCCCAGCTCCACTTCCTCGTTTTTCATTAACCCAGTGATCAGCATTTCAAGGTCATCCAGAATTATTCTCCATGAAACTCCGTCAATTGCAAGGTGATGAATTACAATAAGAATTCTGTTTTTATCATCACTTCCCGGAGTTTTGAACAATACAAATTTTGCAATCTCTCCTTTTAAAATATCAAGACTTCTCTGAATTTTATCCGAGTGATAATTAATCTCCATACCAAGATCTTCTTTTTTACAAAACTGAAGATCTATTTCCAATAGCTTTCCTGTATTGAAACCATACTCCTGATCCCATTTGTTTTCATTCTCTTCATTATAATGATAAATAAATCTGAGCGCATCATGCTGTACGGTTAATTTATTAACAGCTTTATCCAGTACTTCCGGAGTAACTGATTTATCGATTGACAATAAAACACTTTGATTGAAATGTGAAATATCTGATTTAGTTCCTTCAAAATACCACTGCTGAATTGGAAGCAATCCGCATTTACCGCTTAAGATTCCCTGCTCGCCGGTGACGGCAGTCTCTGACCTTTCAGCAAGAGCTGCAGATAAACTGCTGATGGTCTGATGAATGAAAATGTCATTCGGTTTCAATTCATATCCCAGACGTCTTGCGCGGCTCTGTACCTGAATGGTAATGATTGAATCTCCCCCAAGATCAAAAAAATTATCATGTATTCCAACCTTATCAACGTGAAGAAGTTCTTTCCATATAGCGCTCAAAGCTTTTTCAGTTTCATTACGCGGAGCTTCATACTCTGCGTTTATACTTCCTGCTTCCGGTTCTGGTAATGCTTTCCTGTCGATCTTTCCGCTTGGTGTAACAGGAAGACTTTCCATCTCCACCCAAAGCGCAGGAATCATATAATCCGGTAATTTCTTTTTTATATGATTTAAAATTTCTTCTTTCTCAAACACAAAATCATCTTCCGGAACAATATATCCGACTAGTCTCTTATTTCCGATCTCATCTGCTTTTACCAATACGACAGCCTGCTTTACATATTCACTTTGCTGTAAAACATTTTCAATTTCACCCAATTCTATTCTGTATCCTCTCAGTTTGATCTGATCATCTATCCTGCCAAGATATTCTATATTTCCGTCAGATAACCATTTACCGAGATCACCGGTTTTGTATAATTTCGGAGAGTTTCCTTTGTCAAAAGGATTACTTACAAATTTTTCGGATGAAAGTTCAGCCCGGTTTAAATATCCTCTCGCTACCTGGACGCCTGCCACACATATTTCTCCAGGCACTCCGACCGGACAGACATTCATGTATTTATCAACAATGAATACCTGCTGATTTGGATTTGGTTTGCCAATTGTCACAACATTGTGTTCTCTGATCGGATCATCCGTCAGAGTTGCGCAGACAGTGGTTTCAGTCGGTCCGTAAGCATTGACGACTCTGATTCCATTTGAAGTAAATGTTTTTGCAGTTTCTATATTCAGCGCTTCTCCTGCCGAGACTATTGTTTTAATTGATTTCATTTCACCAATTAAATCTCTGATCGTCTGCTGAAATGACGAAGGAAGCGTTGCTAATTCAACACCGTATTTGTTTATCAGATCCTGAAATTTATCCGCCGAGAGTATGTCTTCTTTATTGCAAAGCACAAGACAACCCTTACTCAAAAGTGTATTGAATATATCATAACAGGAAGCATCAAATCCTGATGAAGCAAACTGTAGTGTCTTCATTCCCGGTTTCAGCCGGAGTAATTCTTCCTGACTTAATGCAAGATTCACAACGCCTTTGTGTTCGATCATTACTCCTTTCGGCTTTCCTGTCGAACCGGATGTGTAGATCACATATGCAAGATCACCCGGAGTTATCTCAGTCTGAAGTTTTTCTTTTGAATGTTTTTTAATTTCATCCTGTTCGTAATCAATTTCAATAATTTCTAAATTATTTAAATCAGGTAATATCAATCCGCTATTAAAAGTCTTTCTGCTGGTTACAAGAAGTGATGCATCAATATCTTCCAGCATGAACTGAATTCTGTCTTCAGGATATTCAGGATCGATCGGAACATACGCAGCGCCGGCTTTAAGTATTCCGAATATTGCAATGATCATTTCAATGCTTCGGTCTATGCAGATCGGAACAAGTGTCCCGGTCTTAACTCCTTTATCCTTTAAATAATGCGCAAACTGATTAGCGCGTTCATTAAGCTCTCTGTATGTTACTTTCTCAAACTCATATTCCAATGCAATTGAATCCGGGATCTCTATTCCATATTCTTCAATAATATAAACAATAGTTTTTTCTTTTGGATAATTTCTTTCATTATCATTAAACTCAACAAGTAACTGTCTTTCCTCTATTTCAGTGATCATATTTAATGTACCGATCTTCTGATCAGGAGCTTTTAAAATTGAAGTAAGTATTTCTTTGAAATGTGAAGTCATTCGCAGGATAGTCTCTTCAGTATATAAGTCAGTACAATATTCTACATTTCCTTCAATGCCGTCCGGCGTTTCGGTCAGACTGAATGTAATATCGATCTTTGAAATATTATTTGAGAACTCTTCAACTTTCAGGATCGCTTCACCTAGTTTGAGCTCCGGAACTTCGGGTGTATTCTGAAGCATAAACGAAACCTGAAACAATGGACTTCGGCTCATGTCTCTTTGTTTTACAACTGCATCTACTATTTTTTCAAATGGAACATCCTGATGTTCGTATGCTTCAAGAGTAGTTGATCTGACTTTCTGTAAAAAATCTCTGAATGGTAATTCGCCATCTATCTCACTTCTCAGCGCAACCGTATTGATAAAGAAACCTATCATATCCTCAGTCTCAGCCTGTTGCCTGCCTGCAACCGGACTGCCGACTGTGAAATCTTCCTGTCCGCTGTATCTGTAAAGCATTACATTATAAGCCGATAGCAAAGTCATGAATAAAGTTACATCATTCTGACGGGAAAATTTAAGCAGCGACTCTGTCAGCTTTTTGTCAATATTGAAATTTGCATTCGCTCCCTTTTTACTCTGTACAGCCGGTCTTGCAAAATCAGTCGGAAGCTGAAGCGGCTCAGTACCATTTAATTTTTCTTTCCAGTAATTTAATTTATTATCTAAAACTTCACCCTGCAAATATTCCCTTTGCCAGATCGAATAATCAGCAAACTGTATTTCCAGAGGTTTAAGATCCGGATCCCGCTTCTCTTCATAGGCTCTGTATAATTCAACGAGTTCTTTTACAATTACTGAAATGGACCAGCCGTCTGATGCTATGTGATGCATTGTTAATATAAGTATCTGTTCATCTTCATTTAATTTGATTAAATGACCTCTGAGCATGTTATCACTTGCAAGATCAAACGGAACATTGATCAGCTCCTGAATATAATTCTCTAACCCGGTTTGATCGTTTTTGTATTTTACACCATCGACAAACTCAAGTTCGAATCCGTCTTTTTCATTTACAAACTGATAAGCTTTACCTTCATGTTCCCTGATAACCGTTCTTAACACTTCATGTCTGTTGACAATATTTTTAAAAGTATTGACCAGCGCATCTGTATTCACTTTGCCTTTTAATCTCAATACCGCCGGCATGTGATACTGAATACTTCCCTCAAGTTTATCAATAAACCATATCCTTTCCTGTGAGAAGGATAAAGGAATAAATTCCGGTCTCTCTTTTACCATGACAGACGGAAGTTTATCAACTGTGCTGCCTGATTTTTTTTCCAGAAGCGCTGCAAGTTCTTCAACTGTCGGCTGAATGAAAAAGTCCTTAATGGAAAGTTCATATCCGAGCTCTTTCCGTACTGAAGAAATAACACGCATTGCCAAAAGCGAATGGCCGCCAAGATCAAAAAAGTTATCTCGGATACCGACACGTTCGGCATGAAGCAATTCTTTCCATATCCCGGCAAGTTTCTCTTCAGTAACATTCCTCGGCGCAATATATTCATTTGATCCAAATTCAATATCAGCAGGCTCCGGTAATAATTTTTTATTTATCTTTCCGCTTTGGTTTAAAGGAAAACTTTCCATTTCAACCCACACAGCTGGAACCATATACTGAGGGAGTTTACTTCGCAGATATGATATTGCTTCTTCTTTGTCAAACTTTCCGTTACTTGTTACATATGCTACAAGTCTCCTGTTACCGCCAGCATCTTCAGGCGCAAGCATAACTGTCTGCTGCACCAGACCGCTTTGCATCAGTACACTTTCTATTTCACCAAGTTCAATTCTGAATCCTCTTATTTTAACCTGCTCATCCATTCTTCCTACATACTCAATATTGCCGTCAGGCAGCCATCTGCTCAGATCACCGGTTCTGTACATTCTGCTTCCGGGAATTTTACTGAAAGGATCTTTCACAAATTTTTCATCAGATAATTCAGGACGATTCAGATAACCTCTTGCAACCTGTATTCCGCCGATATGAAGCTGTCCGATTCCACCTACGGGAACAAGTTCATCTTCACTATTCAGAATATACATTGATGTATTTGATATTGCTTTTCCAATCGGTACGATCTCATTTTTTTTATAGTCTCTCGGCATTTCCCAGTATGTAACTTCTATTGCAGCTTCAGTCGGTCCGTATAAATTATGCAATTCCGTATTTTCGAATTTCTCTTTGAACAATTCCGCATGCGAAGGTTTAAGCGCCTCACCGCTGCAGACCACATATTTTAATCCTGCATTATCTCCATGCTCAATGTCGGTCAGATATATCTCCAGCATCGACGGAACGAAATGTATCATAGTGATTTTTTCTTTGTCAATTACTGTTTTCAAATATGAAGTATCTTTCTCACCACCGGGTCTTGCAAATACAAGCTTCGCTCCCGAGATTATGAATGAAAACAATTCCCATACTGACACATCAAAACAATAGGTTGTTTTCTGAAGAATAGAATCCTCTGAAGTCAAATTAAAATAATCCCTTCCCCAGAGCAGTCTGTTGACAACTCCCATGTGCTCATTCATTACACCTTTCGGCTGTCCTGTCGATCCGGAAGTATAGATCACATATGCAAGATTGGTTGATTTAATATCTGCATTTACTTTTTCTTTGGGACACTTTTCTATCTCACTCCAGTCAGAATCAAGATTTACAAGCACAATGTTTTCCGGAAAAATAAAACGCGAACTGCTTTCTTTCCGGCTTACAACTATTGAAGCAGAAGTATCTTCAAGTAGGAAATTAATTCTCTCCTGAGGATATTCCGGATCTACCGGTACGTAAGCTCCGCCTGATTTCATTATTCCAAATAATCCGATTATCATCTCAAGACTTCTCTCCAGACAAATCGGAACGAATGTCTCAATCTTTACACCCTTGCTCTGAAGATAGTGAGCAAGCTGATTTGATTTCTCATCCAGCTCTTTAAATGTGAGTGTCTTATCTTCAAAAACTACAGCAATACTGTCAGGAGTCTTCTGAACCTGTTCTTCAAATAATTCAAATATGGTTTTATCTTTCGGGTAATCAACTACCTTACCGTTAAATTCTGAAAGTATCTGATGCTCTTCCTCTTTAGTAAGCATCGGCAATGAGCCGATCTTATTCCCGGGATTTTCTGCGACTGAATTTAACAACTCGGTAAAATGAGTCATCATTTTTTTGATCGTATTCTCTTTGAAAAGATCCGTGCAATAATCAGCAGAACCAATAAGTCCTTCTGGAGTTTCTGTCATGGAAACAGATATATCAAACTTTGAAATGTTATTTACAAAATCTTCTTTCTCCAATACAAGTTTATTCAGATCGATCTTCGGCACTTCGGGCGCGTTTTGTAAAATAAACATTATCTGAAAAAGCGGACTTCTGCTTACATCCCTTTGCTTTACAACAGCTTCTACAATTTTTTCAAAAGGTACTTCCTGATTTTCAAATGCCTCGAATGTATTTGTTCTGACCTGATCAAGTAAATCTAAAAACGTAAATGAATTTTCAATTTCATTTCTGAGTACAAGCGTATTTACAAAAAAACCTATCAACTGTTCAACTTCCTTCTGCTGTCTACCGGCAACCGGACTTCCTACACTGATATCCTTCTGCCCGCTGTATCTGTACAGAAGTACATTGAATGCTGCAAGTAAGGTCATGTACAAAGTAGCGCCTTTTTGTTTTGACAACTGCTCGAGTTTATCAGTCAGTTCTTTGCTTATCTTAAATTCATATGAAGCGCCTCTGATACTCTGCACAGCAGGTCTTGTAAAATCTGCAGGAAGCTGAAGCGGTTCGGCTCCGGTCAATCTCGATTTCCAGTATTCAAGCTTCTTATCCAGTACTTCAGAAGTCAGATATTTTTTCTGCCAGACAGAAAAATCCGCATACTGGATCGGCATAGGTAACAAGTCAGGAGTTCTGTTTTCATCAAAAGCTTTGTACAATTCAGCCAGCTCATTTACAATCACTGAAAGCGACCAGCCGTCTGATGAGATGTGATGCATCGTCACAACAAGAATACTTTCCTTCTCATCTGTTTTTATCAGATCAGCTCTCAGCATATAATCAGCAGAAAGATCAAAGGGTTTATTTATTATATCCTGAATATAATTCTGAAGACTGTCCGGATCTTTCTTTATGTCAGATCCGTCCGATTCGTTTAGAGACCAATCCTTACAATTAAGAATTTTTTGATATCCTGTTCCATTTTTTTCATAGATAACAGTTCTTAAAACTTCATGTCTTTCAACTATACTTTGCAATGCTTTTGATAAAGCATCCTTGTTTAGTTCACCTTTCAATCTGAATACAGCCGGAATATGATACTGAACCGTTCCTTCAAGACGGTCAATAAACCATAGTCTTTCCTGACTGAATGACAGAGGAATATGTTTAGGTCTTTCACCTGATACAACAGCCGGTAAAACTGACACCGGATTTTCTTTGCCAATTTGCTCAGCCAGTTCAGCAATTGTCGGATAATAAAAAATATCTTTTATACCTAATTCAGAATTAAATTCTCTCCTGATAGCCGAGATCAGTCTCATTGCCAATAAAGAATGTCCGCCGAGTTCAAAAAAGTTATCATTCACTCCCGCCTGTTCTATGTTCAAAAGATCTTTCCAGATTGCAGCCAGTTTTTCTTCAGTTTCATTTCGCGGTGCAACATACTCATTGCTCAGAAGTTGACTTGCATCGGGATCAGGTAATTCCTTCTTATTGATCTTCCCGCTTGTATTCAGAGGCAGACTTTCCATTTCAACCCATAAAGCAGGGATCATATAATCAGGAAGTTTGCTTCTGAGTTTAGTTGTGATCTCATCTTTATTAAACTTAAATCCGTCTTCCGGAACGACATAGGCAACAAGTTTTTTTGTTCCTGCCTTATCTTCTTTTGCAAGTATGACTGCATTACTTACAGAATCAATTTCAAACAGCACACTCTCGATCTCACTGAGTTCAATTCTGTATCCTCGGATCTTTACCTGATCATCTATCCTTCCGAGATATTCAATATTCCCTTCAGAAGTCCATCTACATAAGTCGCCAGTTTTATAAATTCTTGAATCCGGATCTTTGCTGAAAGGATTTGTTATAAATTTTTCTTTTGTTAATTCTTCATTATTTATATAACCCATCGATACGCCATCACCGCCTATATGCAGTTCCCCTCCAACACCAACAGGCACAGATTTTCCTGAAGGATCAAGAACGTAAAGCTGAGTATTCGATAAAGGCTTTCCGATCGGAACTGTACCTTCATCTCTTTTTTCATTAACAGGATAAGAAGTTGCGTAGGTAGTTGTCTCTGTCGGTCCGTAAACATGCATTATCACATTTTCACCTGTGACATCAAGAGCTCTGTTAACATGTGAAAGCGAAACCATCTCACCGCCGAATAATATTTTCCTCAATCCTCTGAATGCCTCTGAATTAATATCGACTATAGTATTGAAAAGAGCTGTTGTCATAAAAACAACAGAGATCTTCTGTTCAGTGATCACTCTCGCAAGTTCATCCCCGTCAGAAGCCCATTCATCTTTTATCAGATGAAGACTTGCACCGGTCAGAAGCGAACCATAAATATCATAAGTAGAACCGTCAAAGGAATAGTTAGACCATTGAAGCACGCGGTCACCTTCTCTGATCGCAATGCCGCCGGTATCATAAACCAGCTTGATTACATTTCTGTGACTTACTGCAATACCTTTCGGACGGCCGGTTGTTCCGGAAGTAAACATCACATAAATACATGAATCGATATCTGTTTTTATACCGGGAGCTTTAGCTGAATCAGATTCTGAATCTTTTATGTAAATAAAATCATAAACAGCTGAATCTTCTAATCCGCTTTTTTCAAGTAAACCTTTATCGGTATAAATAATATTTTTAATTCCGCAGTCCTCTGTGATGAATTTTATTCTCTCTGCCGGGTAATCAGTATTGAATGGAACATATGCGCATCCCGCTTTCAGGATACCGAATATGCCTGTCATCATATCTATACATCTGTAAGACAGCAGCCCGATCTTATCACCGGGATTAATACCTTTTGCAATTATATGATTAGCCAGTTTATTTGCCCGTTCATCGAGTTCCTTATAAGAAATGCTATCATTCCCGTAAACCACTGCAACAGAATCAGGCGTATTTAATACCTGCTCTTCAAATAATTCTATAGCGCTTTTATTACCGGGATATACAGCTGTCGTATCATTAAATTCAATTAATAATTTTTTCTCATCAGATTCTGAAAGTAAATTTATATCATTGATACTTTCTTTCTCACCGGAAATTATCTGCTTAAGTACATTTTCAAAGTGTCTGCTTATTTCATTTATATATTCGTTGTTTAGTATGTCTTTATTATAAATGAAATTAATATTTATCTGATCCGAATTATTTATGAGTAATGATAAAGGATAATTGCTTTGCTCCTTCATCCGGACATTATCAACTTTCAGTTTCCAGTTCTTTGATCTGATCAGTTCATTCAGCGGATAATTTTCAAAGACAATTATACTGTCAAAAAGATCACCACTTATACCGGTAAGATTCTGTATTTCCTGTAAAGGTGTGTATTGAAATTTTGCAGATTCAACCTGCCTGCTTTGAATGTCCTGCAGCCAGTTGATCGTCTCTGCATTATTGTTAAGTTCAAGTCTGGAATGTAAAGGAAGTGTGTTAATGTATAGTCCGACTTTTTTTTCTATACCCGGCAGTTCATCCGGACGGCCTGATACGATCACCCCGAATGCAACATCTTCACTTCCCGTATATCTGTGCAGAAGATAAGACCATACGCCCTGCAATAAGGTATTCAATGTTAATCGATTCTTTTGAGCGAATGATTCTGCTTTCTGTCTGGTCTCTTCATTCAGTATCAGATTGAGAGAATCATATTCGCCGATGCCTTTAGTTCGCTGAGTAGTGATTCCCGGAAATGGAAGCAAAGTACTTTGCTCAATACCTTCCATGTAATTTTTCCAGTAATTAAGCTGGACATCTTTATCTTTCCTCTCAATGAATCTAATATAATCCAGATAATTATCTGAATCTGTTTTTACAATTTCATTACCGCCTACAAGATTTTCATAAGTCTTCAAAAACTCTTCCATCAGGATTGCAAGTGACCAGCCGTCGAATAGCAAATGATGTGAAGTCCATACCATTTTGTAATTGTTTTCATCGAGTTTAATCATGCAGATGTTCATAAGCGGCACGGCGCTCAGGGAAAAACCGTTTAAACGGTTTTTTTCGCTAAATCTCTCTACAGCCGCAATCTGCTCTTCTCTTTCCATCCCGCTTAGATCCAGTAGTGTTACCGGCATCTCCACATCCCTGTATACTACCTGTACGGGAATTCTAAACACATCATTATAAAATCCGCTCCTAAGCGAACTGTGATTTTTGATAAGTTGATTCCAGCTCTTCCTGATCAATTCAATATCAGGATCTTTAAGATCACAACTCAACTGCTCAATATATGCTCCGCCATCAGTATCATACAATGCATGAAAAAGCATTCCCTCCTGCAGTCCGCTTAATCTGTATATAGATTCTATTTTTTCTCTTCGTATTGAATCTCCGTATTTTTCATCAAGAAATCTGTCAAGTTCTTTATAGCTGATCTCAGAGCCAAGTCCAAAATCTGATGGTGTATAAATTGCTCCTGTATTTTCAAGTTCAATGCAATGAGTAATTATTGAATTCAGATTTTTTAAATAATCTTCGGTGAGTTTATTGATAGTATCAGTTTCAAAATGTTTACTGCTGTAATTCCAGTTTAGTGTTAAGCGATCATTTTTAATGATCGCATTTATAGTAAGTTTCTCGTTTATCTTTTGTTCTGCACTAATGTCTGTTCCGGCTGCTTCAGGAGTTCCCGAAAGTATATTTTTCTCGCCTGTCACATTATCAAGTTGTCCTAAATAATTGAATAAGATTTCCGGAGTAACACTTTCAGAAAAATTTTCGTTCTTATTAATATACTTCAGCACACCATATCCAAGACCTTTATCCGGAATTTTTCTCATCTGCTCTTTTACAGACTTTATATGATCCTCAATATTTTTTTCTGCACCAATGTTCAGCATAACAGGATATAAACTTGTGAACCACCCTACAGTCCTGCTAAGGTCTATATTGTCCGAAATTTCCTCACGTCCATGCCCTTCCATTCCTATTGTAATCTGTTCAGACTTTTCTCTGCCGCATAAAGTTAATGCTAAAGCACAAACTAAAATATCATTTATTTCAGTATGATATATACCCGGGACATCCTTTAACAATAGCTGAGTATTAGTCTGATCAAGTTCAACTGTTTTTAACTCAAAATCTTTTGCCTGTAATTGCTCTGAATATTCTTTATCGACTTTAATTGGTTTACAGCTGTCCGAAAATTGTTTCCATAAATTTTCCTGTGATAATAATCTCTTGCTCTTTCCATATTCTTCAAGTGCATGATACCATTGTCTGTATGAACTTCCTTTTTCATCAAGCACCAGTTCCATGCCATTCCGGTAATTATCCAGAAACATTTCAAGATCTCCAAGTAATATTCTCCAGGAGACACCATCAATTGCAAGATGATGAATGATAATAAATATCCTGTTATTTAATTCTTCTTCAGGTGTTAATACAAGCACAAATCTTACAAGTTCGCCTTTTTCTATGTTAAGACTCTTCTGATATTTTTCAGCATGTTCTTTAATTAAATTTTCCAGTTCCTTTTTACCGGCTTTTGATTTTCTCAGATCAACAGTCAGTAAAATCCCATTTGCAGTTCCGTATTTCTGTACCCATTCATTTTCATTTTTATGATATTCAAATCTTAATGCATCGTGATATGATGTTAAATTTTCTACAGCATTACCGAGCATTTCCTGTGTTATACTTTTATCTATTCCAAGCAGAATGCTTTGATTGAAATGCGAAATGTCCTTCCCTGCTCTTTCAAAATATGCTTGCTGAATTGGAAGTAATCCGCTGGTACCGGTTAGCATTCCCTGCTCACCTGAATAAATTTCCTTTGATCTTGTCTCTATTGCTGCTGATAATTTTCTGATAGTCTGATAAATAAATATATCTGCAGGTTTCAATTCGATACCGTTTCTCCTTGCTCTGCTGACTACCTGTATAGTTATAATTGAGTCACCTCCGAGTTCAAAGAAATTATCATTGATACCGACTTTTTCTACATTGAGCAATTCTTTCCAAATCCCGGCTAAAGAATTTTCAATTTCATTTCGGGGAGCTTCATATTCATTGGTCAGAAGTTCACTCAGATCCGGATCCGGTAAAGCTTTTCTGTCAACCTTTCCGTTCTTATTCAATGGCAAACTTTCCATTTCTACAAATATTGCAGGGATCATATACTCAGGTAGTTTGCTGCTCAGATATGCAACTATTTCATCTTTATCAAATTTCCCTTTTGGCACAATATATCCGATTAGTCTCTTTCCTCCTGTTGATGTATCCGCTGCTATTACAACAGACTGCTTAACCAATCCGCTTTCCTGAATGACACTCTCTATTTCACCAAGCTCAATTCTGAAACCTCTGATCTTTACCTGATCATCTATTCTGCCTTTGTATTCAATATTGCCGTCTTCAAGCCATCTGCAGATATCTCCTGTTTTATATAATCTTGAATCGCTTTTATAATTGAAAGGATTTCTTATGAACTTATCTTTTGTAAGATCAGATGAATTCAAATACCCCCGGGCTAAACAATCACCTCCTAAATACAACTCTCCGTTGATTCCAACAGGTAGCTTCTTTCCGGCTTTATCAAGGATGTAAACTTCAATATTGGAAAGTGGTTTACCGATCGGAAGTGTATTGCCAATAATTTTATTTTCTGATGCGTTAAATTCTATTGCTGTTACAGTTGACTCAGTCGGACCATACTCATTATAAAAAGTGGTTTTATCTTTCCAGTACTCTGCCAGCTCCGGTTTACATACATCACCGCCGGCTATGACTCTTTTTAAATAACTGTGATTTTCCGGTTTTATATTTTCAAGGAATGTCGGAGTAGCATGAAGGTGTGTTATTTTCTGATCAACTAAATATTTTTCAAAGAGCTCTTTGTTGAGCTGCAATCCGTCAGGAAACAGAACCAAAGGCAGACCATTAAATAATGCTAAAAAGATCTGTTCGACTGATGCATCAAAACTGTAATTTGCGAATTGCAAAATTCTTTCATCACTTGTTAACTTAAAATAATTTGTCTGGGTATAAATGAGGTTTACAACTGATCCGTGCTCTATCATTACACCTTTCGGTTTACCGGTCGAACCCGAAGTGTAAATTATATAAGCAAGATTATCCGGACCAATATTTACTTCCGGCGTTTCTTTTGACTGACTTCTTATCTCTGAATCTGTGTCAAGCTCTGCAACTATATCTGAATATTCAATTGGAATTTTTGAACTGCATTTCTTACTGCTGAGAATAATTTCAGCTCCTGTATCTTCTAATATAAACTTTTTCCTGTCATCAGGATATTCGGGATCAATGGGAACATAGGCTGCTCCTGCTTTCAGAATTCCAAGTATTCCGGCAATCATTTCAAATCCCCGTTCTATGCAGATCGGAATTAATGTTTCTTCTTTAATCCCTTTACTTAACAGAAAATTTGAGATCTGATTAGAACGTTTATTAAGTTCAAGATATGACAATTTCAGATCTTCAAAAATCAACGCTGTGTTTTCCGGAGTTCTCTTTACCTGTTCATCTATAATATCTGTAATATTTTTCTTTTCAGGATATTCTGCAGTAGTTCCGGTAAATGAATTTAATATAGCATTTTCAGCTTCGGTTAATATTGATAATGAATCAATATTTTCTTCAGGCGAACTAATAATGGAATTCAGCAGCTCTGAATAATGATCTGCCATTCGTAAAATCGTATTCTCTTTGTACAGATCCGTACAGTATATGATCTCACATTTCAATTCACTCTGAGTTTCAGTGATATTGAAAGTAATTTCATACATAGATGTTTCTGGGATTAGATCTTCTCTTTCAATTTTTACATCCTGTAATTTCAAAGCTTCAGCTTCGGGAGTGTTATGAAGTATGAACATTACCTGAAACAATGGGCTTCTGTTTAGTATCCTCTCTTTGACAGTTGCTTCCACTACTTTCTCAAAAGGTACTTCCTGATTTCCAAAAGCTCTAAGAGAATTTGATTTGACTTCTTTTAAAAATTCAGTAAACGGCAAACTACCTTTCACTTCGTTTCTCAATGCAAGAGTGTTTATAAAGAATCCGATGAGTTTTTCAAATTCCTGCTTTTGTCTTCCTGCTACAGGAGTTCCTATACATATATCTTCCTGACCTGTATACTTGTAAAGCAGAACATTGAATGCAGAAAACAAGGTCATGAAAAGTGTAACATTATTTTCTTTACCTAAAACGGTAAGTTTTTCTCTTAAATCATTTTCAATTTTAAATTTTACGGAAGCACCGCGGATACTTTGAAGATTTGGTCTTGGAAGATCTGTCGGCAGCTCGAGTGGTTCAACTCCCTTAAGTTCTTTTTTCCAGAAATCCAGTTTGTGATTCAGAATTTCACCGTGAATATTTTCACGCTGCCACATTGCGTGATCTGCATATTGTATCTTCAGATCAGGCAAAATACTCTTCCGGTTTTCTATGAACGAGGAGTATAGTTCCAGAAACTCTTCTGCAAATATTGTAACTGACCATCCGTCTGAAGCTATATGATGTAATGTTATAACTAAAATATTTTCATCAGCCCCGATGTTGATAAGATCTGCTCTTACCATGTGATCATTTGAAAGATCAAATGGTTTGTTTATCAATTGCTGAATATATTTTCTTAATCCTTCAGGATCACCAGTAAATATTGTTCCGTCAGATTCATTTAATTTCCAAACTTTATTTTCATTGACCTTCTGATATGATTTTCCGTCAATTTCAAAATATACCGTCCTAAGAATTTCATGTCTTTTGATGATCTCTTTTAAAGCACTGTCTAAAGCTTCTTTATTAAGCTTTCCATTTAATTTAAATACAGCCGGTAAATGGTACTGCAAACTTCCTTCTAACTTGTCTATGAACAGCAATCTTTCCTGACTGAATGATAATGGAATTTCTTCAGGTCTTTTTCTGACTAAAATAGAAGTTTCTGATCTTTGATCAGATCTGTTTTCTTTTTTCTTATCTATTAATTCAGATAACTGAGAAATGGTTGGCTTTAGAAAAATTTCACTTGTCTCAAGTTCAACGGAAAAATGCGAAGAGATTCGGGACAGCAGCTGAATAGCTTTTATGCTGTTTCCGCCACTCATAAAGAAATCATCGCCCGTTCCGAAATCACTATGCCCAAGCAAGGTCTTCCAGTACTCAAACAGAATTTTTTCAGTTTCACTCTCCGGAGCAATAAAGTTTCTGTTTTCAGGACTAACGGCTTTCTTATCTTTAGAACTTAGTAAACTAAGAAGGTCTTTTCCTGTTTTGCCTTTTAATGTATTTGATTGCTTTTTCTTCAATATATTTTAAACCGCGGTTTCCTCTGTAAGTTTTATGATTTTACTGTGCAAGTTTGTCTTTGTATCAATCTTCCAATCTGAGTTTGCAAGAAATTCCTGAAATGGCTTATTTTTTTGTGTTGGCTGAAAATTAAGATTGATCACGCTTAATCCTTTTTCATTACAATAATTTTCAAGCTCTGTTAAGATCGTTCCTTCCACATTCCTGCCCAGTACTCTGCAGCTTAAAAGAAATGTATCAACATCAAGAGCATTTCCGTTAATTTTTCCCAGTATCAAACCTACTATGCCGTATTCTCCGAATCTGTCTTTTACATCAATAATTCTGCAAATGGAATTATCGTTATTGATGTAACTTTTTACTTCTTCAGGAGTTTTTCTAACACCGTTTAGATTGAACTGATTTGTTCTCAATGTCAACTGAACCGCCCTTTCAAGATCTTTTGGTTCAGGAGATTTCATATTTACTTTTATCTCAAGTGATTTCAGAAAATCTTCCAGCGTTCCGAAATTTTCTTCCTCTGTCTTTCTCTGTTTTTCAACTCTGTACATCTCATTTCTTTTTCTGTCTTCATCAGTGATCCGGAAATAATCAAATGCCCAGATATGATTTAAGAATTCTGAAAAACTTTCATCTTCATCGGGCAAGGTTAATGATAATACATCAGGACAGTTCTGTGTCATCTGATCAGTCTCAAATTCATTGTCATCTAAAAATATAAAGCTGTTGATACCCAGATTTAATTCCTTCGCTATCGATAAAAGATTCTGCGGCTTAGGATCCCAGTTGATCCTGTGCGCAGCAATATGTTCACGCTTTAATTTCATCCCGGGATGTTTGTCAAATACTTCCCACACATCTTCTTTATTATTCTTGCTGCTCAATACAAGTAAAAATCCTTCGTTGTATTTTTCGATGAAAAATTCCTGCAGATCAGTATGGTTCTCATCGATCTTAACATTTAACGCTCCTGCTTCTCCGCAAACTCCCTTCCATAAAGTATTGTCGCAATCAAGAGCAATTACTTTGTAAGAAGGATTCATAAAAGCGCTGACCTTTCTTGTCATATATGTTCCGAGAGCTGCATAAAACTCAGGTGTAAATGGCATATGCCCGAGTTCATCTGTTTTCGGATCATAAATTTCCCCGACATCATACAGATCTTTTATAATATCGATCTCTATGTATTGTACAGAAGGTATCTCCTTAAGAAATAGATCAAGCACTTTATTTATTTTATCTAAATGAGCAACAGTTTCTTTCTGAAAATCTTTTTCCGTTATAATATTCACCGGGACGATCATTACTAAAAACGGGATGTAAATTTTGTTAACGGCATTTATAAATATTTCCTTAAACTCTTTAAACGTCTTATCTAAAAAATCTATCTGTTCTGAAGAACTGATTTCTTTTTTATCTTTCAGCCAGTCTTCCGTTCTTATGAATAAAAAATTAATTCCTTTGTCACTGTACAATAAACTCCCGGGATTCATTAACTGCTGAAATACCTGATTATATGGTGCAAGATCAATATTAATATTTATATCGATCTCATTACTCCAGTATTCCATGTATTCCTTTACAGGCTCTATCACAAATGAAGAGCATACATTAACGGGCATTGAGTTCACAGTTGATTTTTCTGAATCTGATTCTGTATTTATATTATTATCCGGCTGCATATTTTTATTTTCATTACTCCACTTAATAAATTCTGACAAATAATTATCCGGCTTACTGACAGCATTTTCAAGCAACCGGATGTAATCATTCAGAAATTCTTTCATTCTTTCTTCCGAATATAACTTAGTATTATAACTTAAATGTAAATTAATTTTTAAATCTTCCGGTACAGCATCAAGTTTAAAGTCCAAAACTGACTGAAAAAGATCTTCATTACCTGAGCCGTAAGGTTTTAGTTCAATGGCATTCGGATTGATTTCCTCTTCTGAAATTTCAGAATTCTTTTCTGATAAATTTTCATCGATCTGAAAATTCATCATAGTATCAAAAAATGGATTCCTCGAGACATCCCTCTTTTTAATATTATCCTCAACCATTAGATCGAAAGGATAATCCTGATTTTTGAATGCTTCTACAATATCATTTCTGCAGTTATCAATAAATTCGGACAATCTCAGATGCTTCTCAGGTAAAAATCTGATCGGAAGAAAATTTATGAATACTCCCACAAGTTCCTCTAGATCAGGGTGACTTCTTCCTGAACTCACTGTTCCGATTACAACATCTTCCTGACCGCTTTTCGCAGCTACATTTAATCCATAAAGGATCAGCATTAAATTATTCAGAGAAACATTATTCCTGATTGCCATCTTCTGAAGCTTTGAAGTCAATTCTTCCGAAATTGTCATCCTGATTTTATCTCCTGAATATGACAGAACTTCCGGTCTTTCATTATCTGCCGGGAAACCCAAAACAGGAATTCCGTTTTTATAAACTTCTCTCCAGTATTTTCCCTGCTCTTCAAATGTTGAACTGTGCCAGGAAGTATAATCTTTATATTGTATCGGAAGTGGCTTTATATCATTTTCTTCTTTCAGGCAGATACTATTGTATAAACGTAAAAACTCTTTAATCAAAATTCCCTTTGACCAGCCATCACTTATAATATGATGAATATTGAAAAGCACAAAATGTTTTTCTTCTGAAATCCTGAACAAATAAATTCTGATAAGCGGACCGGTTTCAAGATCAAATACTTTCTTTACATCTTCATCCCGGTATTTTTTTATTATGACTTCAGCGTTTTCATATCCCGTCAGATCTTTTTCAAATATTTCAAATCCCGTACTCTCATAAGAAAGTATTTTCTGATATGGTTCACCGTTTTTTTCAACAAATACAGTTCTGAGTATTTCATGCCTCTCCATCACTTCTTTGAAAGCTGATCTGAAAGCTTCAGAATTTAAATTGCCGGCTATCTCAAACAGATTTGAAATATTGTAAGCTTCTGATCCATCTTTGAATTTGCTCAGAATCCAGAATCTCTTCTGAGCATGTGACAATTCATAAAAATCCTTTTCTGGTTGTTTTTTAATTTCTGTAAACTGACTCTTCTTTTCAATCTCAATTGCCTTTGCAAGTCTGAATATAGTCGGATTTGAAAATATGGTCCCGATGTCAGTTCTTATATTCATCAGCTTATTTATTTTTGAAGATAGTCTGACAGCATTCAAACTGTGACCGCCAAGTTCAAAGAAATTATCATTTATTCCTATTTTTTCAATTTTCAGAATTTCTTTCCATAATTCTGTTAATCTAATTTCTATTTCACTTTCTGCTTCCTGATAATGAGCACTTATTGTTTCACTTATCTCAGGATCTGGAAAAGCTTTCCTGTCTATTTTACCGTTGGATGTTACAGGAAAAAATTTCATTTCAACCCAGACAGCCGGTATCATATATTCAGGTAGTTTTTTACTAAGATAATTTCTGATCTTATCGCGGTCAAATACCTTGTCAGGTATTACATAAGCCGCTAGTCTGTTATTTCCGCTGCTGTCTATCCCGGATAATACTACTGAATTTTTTACAAGCCCTGAATCAAGTATGACGGTTTCTATTTCACCAAGCTCTATTCTGTAACCGCGAATTTTTATCTGATCATCTATTCTTCCCAGGAATTCTATATTTCCATCTGTCATCCATCTTCCAAGATCACCGGTTCTGTACATTAACTCTCCGCTTTCCTTTCCATATGGATTCATAACAAACTTTTCCTCAGTTAATGAAGGCAGATTTAAATATCCTCTCGCCAGACAATTTCCTGATATACATATCTCACCTGAAACTCCGATCGGACAGATCTCATTATTCCTGTTTACAATGTTTACCTTTATATTGGTTAGAGGTCTGCCTATTGGTAAAGAAATATAACTGAATACTTCCTCATTTTTATTTGCGAGGTATTCTATGGCTGTGACTGTTGTCTCTGTCGGTCCGTATTCATTATAAAACTTCACCTTTCCTTTCCATTGATCACTTAATTCCTTTTTACAAATATCACCTCCTGCTATTACTCTTTTCAGATCAGTGAAAATGGTGCTGTCCGTTATAATATTTTCAAGAAATGCCGGGGTTGCATGAAGATGAGTTATATTCTTCTCAGTTAAATATTCATTGAATTTATCCTGATCAAGCTGAAGTCTTTCACGGAATAGCACTAATGTTGCGCCATTAGTCAAAGCCAGAAATATCTGTTCGACAGACGCATCAAAACTGTAATTCGAAAACTGTAAGATTCTGTCATCAGACGTAATATTGAAATATTCACTTTGAGCTTTGATCAGATTAACTACTGTATTATTCTCAATGACAACACCTTTTGGTTTACCAGTCGAGCCGGAAGTATATATCACATAAACTGCATTGTCAGATTTCAAATCAGTGTTTGGATATTCTGATGATTGTTTTTTTATTTCTAAAATTGTTTCGGGATCATCAAGAATTATTTTTTTTATACTTTCTGACTCAGGTAATTTTAAAGAACTCTTACTGCCGGTTAACACAATAGATGCATCTGTATCTTTTAGCATGTAACTTATCCTGTCTGCAGGATACTCGGGATCAATCGGGACATAGGCACCGCCTGCTTTAAGAATTCCAATAATTCCAACAATCATATCCATACTTCTTTCTATACAAACCGGAACCAGGGTTTCTTTTTTTACGCCTTTTGAATGTAAATAATTTGCGAGTCTGTTCGAACGCTCACTTAGTTCCTGATATGTAAGCTCTTCGTCGTGAAAAACCAGTGCGGGTTTATCAGGGGTGTTCTTTTCCTGATCGTGTATCATGTCTATAAGTAAAACGGAATTAAATTCCGTTTTACTTACCGAAGATGTATCATTGAATCTCTTCAGCAAACTCTCCTCCGCCTCAGGAATAATACCAAAGCCTTTCAATTCCGTTGAAAGATTTTCCGGAAATTTCTTTATAACAAATAATAATCTGTTTACAAACAGCTCAATTTCAGTCTCATTAAAATACTCCTTACTGAATTTAACAATAAACTGAACCGGGCTTTCTTCACCATAATCCCGCCAGAATAACTGCAACGGATTTGTATCATAATCACTTTCCAGTCTTATGATCTCAGATTTTATTTCACTGCCAAAGTCAGGTGAAAAATTTAAAGGTTCATAATTAAAACTAACTTCAAATAAATTATCTTGACGCCTAACTCCTGCTGAACTTTCGTTAAGATTTCTTTTTATCTCGCTTAATGGATAATTCTGATGCCGGTAATCACTTCTCTGTGCCTGTTTGATCTCCTGCAACAGATCTTTTACTGTACGATCTTCTTTATAAACACCCTTGAATGGCAATACACCGCTGAACATCCCTACTATATTTCGTAATACCTTCGAACTTCTTTTATGCACCGGAATACCTATTACGGGTTCGATTACATTTGAAGTCTTACCAAAATAAATTATTAATGCTGCTAAAATTAATTGTTGAATTCCGGAATCCGTTGACTTTTCAATTTCAGATAACTCAACTTTTTCTTCTTCCGGTATATTTACAACATACTTTCCATTAACATTTACAGATTTATCAGTCCTTATATATTTTCTCTGTAATAATGGTTCAGATCTTTCACTGAACTTTTCTTTCCAGTAATTTTCATCATTACCAAATGTTTTCGAATTGAAATATTCACCTGACTTTGAGATCTCTTCGAGATAAGAAGGATAATTAAATTCATTATCCCCGCCTTCAGTCAATGTTTTATACTTTTCAGCAACATATTTAATGAATACTATAAATCCAAACCCATCAGTGATCAAATGATGATATCTTCCAAAAAACCAGTGTTCTTTATCGGATAATTTTAAAAGAGAATGTTCATATAACGGATTTTCTTTTCTTAAAATAAAGGTTGTATTAAATCGGTTTTGCATCCAGATAATTGCCTCTTTTTCCGGATCTTGCTTTCCGGAAAAATCAATCTCAACTATTCCGCTATCACCTGACTCTTCAGTTAAATAAAAATCTGCTTCTTCATCTTCATTATCAAATCTCATTTTAAAAACATCAAAAACAAACGGAGCAGAATTCACGGATTCAAAGAATTTTGTTTTATCGAGTGAACCTTTTAATTTAATGTATCCGCCAAGATTATAATGTGGACTGTCTTTATTTATCAACTGATCCACATAAATATCCTTCTGGGCCGGATGCATTGGAAATGTTGCTTTCTGCATTTTTAAACTTTTTCTGATTTGATTATCCTGTTATTTTAATTTCCAGTATTCCAATTATTTATTCATGTGATTTTTCCCGGTCTTATAAATCAATGTTAATATTTTTTTGTAAGCCTTTTTGTGTGAGTGGATACTGCAGCTTTTGTATAATATTTATAATACCTCAGGTTTTTCCTGTTCCACCAGTAGTTTATATTTATTGAAAAATCCAGGGATCTGACATGATGCCACCAGTGTAAGGGGATGTATAAAATATCTCCGGGTCCAATTGTAGCTTTATACGCCTGAGATTTTTCAAAGAGTGGAAATTTTTTATGATCTACATTATCAAGATCTATAAGACTGATCTGTCTTAAAGTCTTTGGACCGTGGACATTCGGGTAAAGATATTTATCATCATCGGGATGAAAGAGTATGATCTCTTTTTTCCCTTTGATCTGAATCAGAAAATTATCCGATCCGTCAAAATGTAAAGGTGATACGCAACCTACGCCGCCGATCCATAAATTTCTTACTTTATTTTTATCAGTTTCTTCCATCCACATTGGTTCATCAAGATCTCCGAGCAGTTCAGGAAAATTATCCGGTATGGAAGATTGCTGAAGATAATAAGCCTTATTTTCTTTAATGTAATCCACCGCTTCATCAAACGGCAGAAATACTCTGGAAACACTTCCTTTGTGATAATCATATACGCCACTTTGACTTGTTCTGACATCTACTTTCTTCTTTCCAAAAAGTGAACTGAAATATTCCGGCGACCATTTCTTATATGCTTTGTAATCATTTGCCCCGCCTTTTATTATGACCGGTATGCTTGGTTTATAATAGTTATTGTCAAATTCATTTTTTGATAATTCCGATACTGTAGCAATATCTTTAAATTTTGTTTCCATTTTATTTGGTTTTATAATTCTTTAAAAATTCTTTTAAATGTTAAGATCTTTTTTAATAATTTTAAATTTTTACTTAAAATTTCATTTACTTTTTATTGATAAATAAAAATTCTGTTTTAGTTGTATGCTTTTCTGAAATTTGCATTTACAGATAAATTTTTCTCAATTATATCCATAACTTCTTTCTTCTTTTTGAAAATAAAAAAATGCTTTCCCTCTAATCTGTTAAAATCAATTTCAAGATTGGTTTCTTTCTGCCACAGAAGGATATCTTCTTCTTCCATGTCTTCTTCCGTTCCCGTTATAACTGTAATAGGGATATTCAATGGTTCGTCATATCTATGAATGTAATTTTCACAAACTTTAAAATCTGATCTCAGAATCGGTTCAAAAAATGCCATAAGCTCCTCTGTATTTAGTATCTCCTCAGGTATTCCGTCAAGATCTTTCATTTCCTGAATGAATTCTTTCTGGGGCATTAAATGTCTCTTTCTTTCTCTTTTTTCAAATACTGAAGGACCCGAAGTTCCTGTTATTATCAAGTGCAAAGGTGCTTTGTAATTGTTTTGAACTAATTTTCTAGTGAGTAAATAAGCAAGAAGTCCACCCATGCTGTGACCATACATTACATAATCTTCATCACTTATTTTTGTTTTGATTTGATTAAACAGATCTTCAACAAGTTCATCTGCGTCTGATATAAGAGGTTCTTTGATTCTCGAAACTCTCCCCGGATAATCCAGAGTATGAAATACATAATTCGAAGGAGCCGCTTCCTCAAGTTCACGATATGAATATTTATTGCCTCCGGCATATGGAAGACAAAATATTTTTATAGGTCTGCTCATGCCAGTTTATTATGATAATTATCCTCTTTCCGGTATCTCAGATAACTTCCTGACAAAGATGCAAAGCCAGCAACCAGTCCTGCGATCAAACCTGTAAGTATTATCAGTAAAAACGGACTGTTCATGAATATCATCAGTTGAGATATCTTCTGAGCTAATATATTCCCGTTGTTACTGCTTATTATATAACTCATACCGCCCCATAACAAAAACAGTGATAAGAAACCACAAATAAAAGCTTTAGCCGGTTTCAATGGAATTATTACCGAAACTAAAAATGCTACTATTGCAATACTCCACCACGGCAGATACAAACTTGCTGCATAACTTAACAAAGCCATTAAAATTAAAGATAAAATAAATTTCAAATTTTTCTATTATTTGTTAAACTGAATATATGATTTATTTTGTAAAACTCATTTTCCATTTCACACGGCTGTCATTTTGTTCATCTGCAGTCATAAGCCAGAGTGGATAATATTTTCCTTCTGCCCAGTAATCAATAAAATCATCATAAAATCTGCTTCCGGGATTCCCGCTTTGACCGCCGGGATATACACCGTAGGCTTCCGTTTCCTGAGTCAAATTCACAACCATTCTCCAGCTCGGTCCGTGAATGGTTTCTGTTGCATTTATATTATGTTTGCTCCCTCCAATTGGAATGTTATATCTTCCAAATGGAACCAGTCTGGATAAATGATTTATCTGCGTCCCTTTGAATTTATCCCACTCAAGTCTGCCTTTGCTTTCATGTTTATTTAACTGCTCTGATGTAATTTTAAAAGCCGTTGTAACTCTGTCAGTCAGAGTTTCTTTTTGATCAGTAGTTATATCATCAATAAATATAAATCCCGAATCGCTTAATAAACCATCAATTAGTGAGGTCTCGTCAGGATACTTTATTACTTTCGGAGCATCTTTGTATTCATCATCATAAATTGTTTTATAAAAATTCATCCAGAACAATTCAAAGACTGTTGCTCCCTGTGAACCTGCATCATTCCGGAGATCCCAGTTTTTTAATAGTTCATAATATTTTTTCTCATCCGGACTCAGATCACTGACATTAATATTTGCTAAAATTAATGGTCTTATAACTTCCGCTACAATATTGTAATTATCAGTCTGCAATTTTAACATATCTTCAGTTGTAATATTTTCCATAGTTTCCAGTCTTCTGTTGATCTCTTTTCCTCTCCATACTGGATAATTTCTTCCAAGATAATACGGATACGTTTTATCATCTTCAGGCTTCTGATTCGCGCTGCTTACAAATCCTCTTTCAGGATTATACTGAAAAGGAACTTCATCCTGCGGTATCATTGCCTGCCATAAATAACTGCTGTCAAAACCGGGCATTACAAAATCTCCCTGCTCTTTCCATTTAGCCGGCCACTCTCCCTGTGTCTTGATTGCAATGTCTCCGCTTTTTGTTGCAAAAATTACATTCTGTCCCGGAGTTTTTAGTTCAAGTACAGCCTCATTAAAATCATCATAATTCTTCGAATGATTAAGAAGATAAAATGCTTTAAGATCATTACTCGGGTCATTACCCTTCCATCTTACAGCATAATATTTATTGTTTGATATTTTTGAACCACTGAATTTATTATCATACATTACAGGACATAGATCATCTCCTAGTTTGACATAAGAAACTGAATCTGTGAAATCAGGTGAACCATTAATTTTTATAACTTCCGGTCTCCAGATTGTCTGATGCCATTCCCCGTTGTACCGGTATTCTTTTCTGCTTTCATCTTTGAATGTTATCTCATAATAATCCCTTACATCCCTGCCTCCATTTGTAAATCCGAATGAACAACTGTCATTAAATCCGACTATTACTCCGGGGACTCCGGGGAAACTAACTCCATATACATTTACAGTTGGAGCAGTGATCTGAACCTCATACCATATTGACGGTAAATTCATTGTTAAATGAAGATCATTACTCAATATCGGAGCTCCGGACTTGGTTTTCCTGCCACTCACAGCCCAGTTATTACTTCCGTTTTCCCTGTTTGGTTTCTCCTGTTCTGATACTTCAATTTCTTCTCTTTTCAGATATACGGAATCAACATCCCCCGGGATTACGGGAAATACTCCCTGCTTTTCGATCTGCGTACCATCGGGAATAACAGGATCAAGTGAATCCTGTATTATCGGGAACAGAAGATCAAATCTTTCCTTATCAAAATAATTCTTTGCATTCGTCATTTCAAAATCCTCATCAAATCCGGCAAGATCATAACTCATATACTTCATAAATAATACAGTCTTAAGATTGCTCCAGTTTTCAGGTCTGTATCCCAGCAATTTATATTCAACCGGTAACTTATTCTCAGGAAGATTTTCAATATATGCATTTACCCCTGCAGTGTAAGCATCATTTACTGCTTTCATAACAGGATCTTTTTCAATTATTTTTAATGTATTTTCTGCCGAATAAACCATGCCTAATCTTCTCATTTGCCTGTCACGTTCAAGCATTCCAACACCCATAATTTCACTTAATCTCCCGCCGGCTGAAAAGGTCTGTAATTCCATCTGCCATAATCTGAATTTTGCATGCAAATATCCCTGTACAAAATATGCATCATTCTCCTGTTCTGCAAAAACATGAGGCACAAGTCTCTCATCCAGATACACATCTACTTTTCCCTTTAAAGATGGAAATTTAAGATCCTGACTGTAATCTTCGGTTAAAGGTTCAGCATTCTGCCAAAATCCTTGCTGAGGACTTAAAAATTTACCAATTGCAGGAATTTGCAGACTACCGACTTTCCAGCTTTTATTTAATGTAAATATTAATATTCCCGTAATTAAACCTGTAAATATAAAAGACTTTAACTTCATTTATTGGATTAAATTGAAAAACAAAAAGTATAAAAATTCAAAGTTTATAAAAACTATCTCAGCATATGCCGGGATATCTAATTTTTATAAATCAATGATTGGTTAAACGAAAAGAAAATTATTATTTTTAAATGATTTTTAATGATTTCTTAATTGGGGACAAATATATTTAAGAAAATAATTTGTTCGTTTTGACAGAATAACTTCAAACTAAACTCAGAAAATCGGGATCTTTATTTATATTTGAATTTTCCTGATCAAACATTTTTTGTTTTCACTAAAAAAATGCTGAATTCAGCTTGTTTTTGAAAGATTATCCTATTTTTTTTTGAATAAATACAATAAT
>JAGQWH010000149.1 GCA_020437545.1 Ignavibacteriota bacterium | reverse complement strand
AACGGGTTTAGGATTGTCACTGAGTTATGATATTGTGAAATCACATGGTGGTGAGTTGAAAGTTGAGACGAAGGAAGGTAAAGGGAGTGAGTTTGTGATTGAGCTACCTCTAAATTAGGAATTAGGAATTAGGAATTAGGAATTAAATTTGAGAATATTGGGGCGCAACACAATGAAACAATTTTTATGCATACAAGAACGATAAGTCGTATTCTTCACATAAAAAATTCAGGAGAACCGGAGGTTCGTATTCAATATATTGTAGCAACGGATTTTAATCCGTTGCGGAGGTGTGGAGCTGATAATCTTTTAGAATACGCATAACGCTCTTTGGAGCTATTGATCAATCGACAAAAGCGCTTCGGGTTTATGCAACGGAATGAATTCCGTTGTTACAACATTCGACGAGCCTACGGCTCTTGTATCCGATAATACTTAAATACGATCCGAGAACCGGAGGTTCGAATCAGATTTATTGTAGCGACGGATTTTAAACCGTTGCGGAAGTAAGTTAAGAGATAATGCCTGTAAAGTAATAAAATGTTGTTACATTAATAATTTTAAAACATGAGATTTTATTTTTTTATTATTCTATTCTTTATAATCCCATTCGCAGGCGCTGCTCAGGATACGGTCATTGAGATCACTCCGTCTGACATGAGTCCGAATTATAAAGCTCTGGGGAATGTGGATGGATGGCTCTTCCGACAGGGTAATGATTTATCATGGTCAGAAAAGGAAACAGATGAAGCCGGCTGGGAAAAATTATCTCCAAGCCGGCTGAGCGATTCTCTTGCAGACAAAAACGGGAGACTTGAAGGATGGTTCAGAATAAAGATTAAAATAGATTCATCTTTTGGAAATACTGCGCTTGGTTTTCATATGAATTCATGGGCAGCAACAGATGTATACGTGGATGGTAATTTATTACATTCATTCGGTAATACAGGTGCAGACGGTAAGCCCTTTGAGGAATATATACCGACTTATAAATTACCGGTTGATTTTAATATAGAAAAAGGTACAGAGCATACGATAGCTATACATATTGTAGAATATGAATCCCCTATTCCTCCTTTCAGATTAAAATCAGAAAATCGTTTTAAGAGTTTTGCATCAATTACAAAACCGGAATTCAAAGCAAGCAATTATAAATTTTTTATGACTATCCGGATGTACAGGTCTGTATGGTTATCAGTAAGTTTTATATTGTGTTTACTTTTCTGGCTTCTGACATTTCAGAACCGATCAGAAAAAAGTTTACTTTTAATAGCTTTAACTCAAACGATATTTTTCCTGTATGTCTATTGCGAAGGATTCGGGGATCCTGACACTTCATTTATCCTTACTACTATTTCGGATCTGGCACTGCCTTTACTCAGGTCATTGATCATGATTTTCGGAATATTGGTTATAATTAAAATTTTCAACCGAAGTATTACACGTATTGCAAAACTCTCATTAGTTTTAATTTTTATAAGCGGGTTAGTTTTGGTTTTTTTTGATATACCGGCAATATTGATTTTTCAGACTTCACTTACAATCATTTTTTATAATTACTACATTATTACTTCATGGAAAGAACTGAAGGGTGCTCAATGGGCTGTATTAATGGGTATATTTGCATCTGTGTTATTCGGATTGACATTAACCGTTGACTCAATGTTCAGACCCGATTTTAATTATTATTCAGTGCTTATTTATTACTCCGGACTTTTTTTATCTATACCTGTATCCTTATTGTTCTATGTAGCTATGAGATTCAAGGAAATTTTCAAAGAAGTTCAGGACAATTCAGAACAGGTAGTAATGCTTTCAGAAGAGAAAAAAGTGCAGGCGGAAAATCAGCAGAAAATTCTTGAAGAAGAAGTAAAGAGACAAACTGCAGAGATCAGAACTACTCTGGAGAATTTAAAATCAACTCAATCACAGCTTATTCATTCTGAAAAGATGGCATCGCTTGGAGAACTTACTGCAGGCATTGCTCACGAAATTCAGAATCCTCTGAACTTTGTCAATAATTTTTCGGAAGTGAATACAGAATTGATCGCAGAAATGAAAGATGAACTTGTCAAAGGAAATACAGAAGAAGTTAAAGCGATTGCAGATGACATTGAAGCAAACGAACAGAAGATCAATCATCATGGCAAGCGTGCTGATGCAATTGTAAAAGGAATGTTGCAGCATAGCCGAACCAGTAGTGGTGTCAAAGAACCTTCAGATATTAATGTTTTAGCTGATGAATATTTAAGATTAGCTTATCACGGTCTGCGCGCAAAGGATAAGACCTTTAATTCAAAAATGGAAACTGATTTTGATGAGGGTATTGGTAAGATTAATATTATTCCTCAGGATATTGGAAGAGTGATTTTGAATCTGATCACGAATGCGTTTTATGTAGTGGATGAGAAGAAGAAATCGGGAGTTGAAAATTATGAACCGACTGTATCTGTAATTACAAAAAAGGTCGGGGATAAAGTTGAAGTCAGAGTAAAGGACAACGGCAACGGCATTCCGCAGAAAGTTTTGGATAAGATCTTCCAGCCATTCTTCACGACAAAGCCGACAGGACAGGGAACGGGTTTAGGATTGTCACTGAGTTATGATATTGTGAAATCACATGGTGGTGAGTTGAAAGTTGAGACGAAGGAAGATGAAGGGAGTGAGTTTGTGATTGAGCTACCATTAATTTAAAAATATGGAATTTGGGAATTCGTAAGCCTATTCGATAAGGAAATGATAATTTCGAAGAAAACGAATCTTACTATTTTAATCAGAGGATAACAGAGCTTCGGCTTTTCTCAACGGAATGAATTCCGTTGTTACAACATTCGCCGAGCCTAGGGCTTTTTACTAAAACAATTGTGAATTTTGATTAGAGAACCGGAGGTTCGAATTCAAAATTTTGTAGCAACGGATTTTAATCCGTTGCGGAGGTAAGGAAAAACATATAAACGGATTTTCATAAAAATAAGAATTATTTTGCAATCTAATTCATATTTAAATTAATCAGCGAATGAAAATATTAGTAGTCGACGACGAAAAGGACGTAAAGACTCTTTTCGAACAGAGATTCAGAAAGGAAATAAAAACCGGTGAGATGGAATTTGTATTTGCATTCTCCGGCGAGGAAGCTCTTGAATATCTCAGCGATCATGAAAAAGAACAGGAAGCAGTATTGATACTGTCTGACATTAATATGCCGGGAATGAGCGGTCTGGATCTGCTCGGACACATCAAACAGAAATATCACAAACCACCTCCTGTTGTGATGATGATAACAGCATACGGTGACAGTGAAAATCACAGGATTGCAGATGAGCTTGGCGCAGATGACTTTCTTACAAAGCCGGTTGATTTCACAATTTTAAAAGAAAAACTTAAAAAGATAATTAATTATTAGTATGATTACCAAAATATTAGTTGCAGATGATGAACCGGATCTGGAGATGCTCATCAAACAGAAGTTCAGGCAGAAGATTCGTGAGAAAGAATATGAATTTGTGTTTGCTGTAAACGGGAAAGATGCTCTGGAAAAGATCGCTGAACATAAGGATATAGATATACTTTTAAGTGATATTAACATGCCTGAGATGGACGGTCTTACATTACTCAGCAAACTGAATGAAACCAGCCCGTTAATTAAATCTGTTGTAGTATCTGCTTACGGAGACATGGATAATATCCGGACAGCTATGAACCGCGGTGCTTTTGACTTTATCACAAAACCTATAAATTTTGAAGATCTGACTCTGACAATGGAAAAGACTATCAGACAGGTCGATAACATAAAAAAGACTCTGAAAGCCGTTAAGGAAAACAACATACTGAAAATGTATGTCGATCAAAACGTACTGAATTTTATGGGAAGCCGGGAATTTGAATCCTCACTAATAGTTAATGAAACTATCGAAGCAACAGTTGTTTTTATTGACATCTGCAGTTTCACTTCCATCAGCGAGAAAGAAAAACCTGACACAGTTGTATCTTTGCTAAATAATTATTTTGATATCATTGTAAAAGAAATAATTGCGCAGGGAGGATACATAGATAAATTTATTGGTGATGCTATCATGGCAGTATTCCGCGGTGATTATCATATTGACAGGGCATTGGATGCATGTCTTTCCGTAAGAGAAATGATTGAAAAATTACCTGCATTAACTGAAATTAATTCATTCAAACCTAATGTATCTATAGGTCTCAACAGTGGAGAAATGATCTCAGGTAATATTGGATCTGAAAGTCTCAAAAGACTTGACTATACAGTCATTGGAGATATTGTAAATACAGCTCAGCGACTGCAGTCAGTAGCCGAACCGGGGAAGATATTCATCAGCGAAGCTTGTTTTGAAAAGATCAAAGAATCTTTTGACTGCCGGAAAGTCGGCGAAGTAAAATTGAAGAATAAGGATAATGCTGTGAATGTTTATGAAGTTATAGAATAAAGAATATTTACTCTGATATAAAAATCATGACAACTTCCCTATCGGTCAAAACAATATTATTAATACTGATAACAATATTTGCAATTCTTCCGGAGTCTATCTATTCACAATCATCCGGGATCAGGAATGATTTTAAAAAATATTTTGATGAATATAAGGTAGAGGGATCATTTGTTCTGTATGACAGGAATGCTGATGAATTCATTTTTTACAATAAAGATCAGTATGAGAGACAATTCACGCCTGCATCAACGTTCAAGATTTGCAATTCATTAATAGGTATAGAGACAGGAGTAATACCGGATGAGAATTTTGTCATTCCATGGGATAGTGTGAAGCGCACTCAGATCTGGGATAAGGATTTCGATCTGAAGAATGCTTATAAAAATTCAACCGTATGGTATTATCAGGAGCTAGCAAGAAGGGTCGGGGGCGAAAGAATGAAGCATTGGCTGGACACTGCACAGTACGGTAATGCTGATACTTCCGGAGGGATTGATAAATTCTGGCTTACTGGAGGACTTCGGATTACACCCAAACAGGAGATAGATTTTTTGATCCGGTTGAATACCAACACACTCCCCTTTTCTCAGAGATCAGTTGATATAGTTAAAAATATTATGATAGAGCGTGATACTAATGGATATGTTTTAAGAGGTAAATCCGGCTGGGGCACTCAGGGTAACGAGGAAATTGGCTGGTTTGTGGGATACGTCGAAGCAAACAATGATGTCTGTTATTTTGCTACCTGTGTGCAGCTGCCCGGCGAACTGATTGAAAACAATGAGAGAGTTGATTCTTTTGTTGAGTCAAGAAGAGGCATCACATACAAGATTTTGAAAGATCTTAAAATATTGGATCAATAGTAACACCGGATTAAATATATCGGATAATTCCGGAATTAAGAATTTCTTAGTTCTTAATTTTTTAAAGTTCATTATTCGAATTCATATCTAAAAGCTCCTGTGCTTTTTCCAATAACCACTCTTTGTTGCGTAATTTAGGAGTTCTTTTTATCTCATTTAAAATTTTAAAAGATCTTTCAAAATTATATTTTTCTTTAAGGCTTAAGAGTATTTTATAATATTTAAGATAATTTATAAGACCTGATTTTAAATCTTCAGATATAGCTTCATTATTATTTAAGAAATGTCTGAAAGCATTTGAAACTGAAATTGATGGCTCACGAAAGCCCATTTCAAAATAGTTCTTCGATTTCAGGATATACGAATCCAGAGTAAAAATAAATTGCCTGATCGATATTTTTGCTAAATATTCAAGAGAGAGTTCATATTCTTTTTTAAAAAAAGACAAATACGCCATCCCATAATTGTATATTTCAGCACCGGAAATAATTCCAAAATGATCCTTATATTCTTTTATAAAATTTTTAAGCCATTCATATTCATTATTTCTTGTTGCACTGTAAAGAATAGCCTTGAAATCATTTAAATTTAAACTTGGTGTTCCTTCTAAATTAAAAAGTCCATTTTCCAGAATATATTTATAATTTTCAAAAAGGTCCTTATCATAGTCGGCATTATTTTTTAATTGCTCAGAGATGCAGAATGTATTCATTCTTTTTAGTAAATAAAGCAGATAATCTTTTTCAATCATTTCAGTATTTTTGAATACATGCTCCCTGAGTTTTTTGTATGAAGGTTCTCTTTGAGTTTTTGAATTCAGCTTAAGATCATTTGTAATGATTTCGATGAGTATAATATCTTTTTGATTTAAAGTCCTTTTATTCTTCTTTAATTCACTCAGATAATATTCAACATTAATATTTTTAAGGATTGAGTGATCATATTCATGCCCGAAAGAAGATTTGAACGTAACAAGATCGGTCTCAAACTGTCCTAAATTTATACAGGTTACAGTTAAAAAATGTATAAAGATATGTATAGTTGAATCTAAAAGATCATTTTGGCTTTCTCTCGAGCCATTATTTTTTGCAGAATGATATCCGTTTATTTCACATAATTTATGGAGTTTGTAAAAATGATCCAGATTTAATTTACCCTTAGAAACAAGTTTTTTATTGATTTCTTTTTTCTTCCTTTCATATATATCATCAATATTTCTCTTACTGAGCTGCCGGAGAATATTCAGTTCGTAATCGAATGGTTCTGTATTTCTCTCTGAGAAATTCAAAAATGCTTCTGCCAACTTATATAATCTTGAAAGATATTTCCTGAACAAAGTATCATTATATTTTTTCCCTTTATTCACTATACCAAAGAGATATTCTTTAGTAAGTATTTTGTTGTCAAATCCCGGATGATATTTCCTGAGCTCTGTAAAGAGAATCAAGATAGTTGAATGGTTATTGTAAAATGGTGATCTCAGCATTTTATTAAATTCGCTCATCTCCTTTTTTGAAAATTTGCTGATTACTTTAATAAAATCAAAATTAGATACTCCTTTGGAATTTGCCATTTTTAAGGTCACGTTTTTTATTCAATATGCCGGATATATGCAAAAAAACAATGTAAATTTGAGGTAAGTATAGTTTTTGTAAAAATTCCGGGTCACATTCAGATTAATTTATCCAATCTTAAAAACCTTTTTTGGATTGCATAAAAATATTGTAATACATAAAATTTCAAATCTTTTACAGCTTCTTAGATAATTTTCAATTTTAAACCCTTATTTATTAATTTAAACTAAACAGAATGAAAAAATTTATTTTTACTTCATTAACATTTATTTTATTTATCACAATTTTCAGCAGCATTTCCAGTGCACAGCAATTTAAAGTAAATCTTTACAACTCTTATGTTTTTGATGACGGGGTTGACGCCACTTTAGATAATGGCAGATATATCAGAGGAACAATTAACGGTAACTATCAGTGGGGTGTAGGGCTTGAATATGTTTTAATGCAGTCCTACGGAATTGAATTAATGTACAACCGGCAAAACACGGAATTCCCGGTGACTTACACTTCTACTTTAGCAGATACCAACAGGACTTATGACGTTGACATCAATTACATTTTAATCGGAGGTAATAAATATCTGCCTCTTCCAAACAAAGCAATAAAGCCATTCGGCGGATTAATGCTTGGTCTAGCAATTCTGAATAATCAGAATCCCCCTCCGGGCGGAGAATCTTCATCAACCAACTTTGCATGGTCAGCCAGAGTGGGTTCTGACTTCATGTTTTCTCCGAATGTCGGAATAAGATTACAGGCACAGCTTCAGTCAGCAGTTCAGGACATCGGTGGCGGAGTTTATCTGGGCACAGGCGGAGTAAGCACAGGAATAAACACAGAATCTTCAATGTATCAGTTCGGTCTGGGAGGAGCTCTGATAATCCAGTTCGGTCAGCCAAAATCCAGATTCAGAAGATAATTACACTAACTTTAAAAATTATAAGCCATGTTAAACACAATGTTAAAAAAATGGTGGGTAATACTGATTCAGGGCATACTAATGTTCATACTCGGTTTATTCATCTTCAGCAATCCTGTTGAAGTGCTTGCAGGAATTTCCCTTTGGTTTGGGATCATTATTCTTGTAACCGGGATCATTGGTGTTTTCGGTTGGTTATTCGCAGGAAGTGGTGAACGGGATACCGGATCTCTGATCTGGAGTCTGCTGTCTGCATTATTCGGTATATTGATTTTGAGCAACCTATTAGCTGCAATGAAAGCTGTTACGATCATTTTCGGTCTCTGGGTATTATTTACCGGATTGAGTCTTACTACAAATGGCTGGTCATTGAAAAAAGAAAGTTCAATGGGCTGGTTCCTTCTAATTGTTGGTATACTTGGAATTATTGCCGGACTTATGATGATAATGAATATGGGAAGCGGCGCTGCCGGTATTGCTACAATACTGGGAATTACAATTATATTGACAGGTATCGCTATGATATTACTTTCCTTTGCGAAAAAAGCGATTGCCGGAAAAGTTAAAGATAAGATCGGAGAGCTTAAGTCGAAGATCGGAGAGTAAGTTTGATTTTTGATTATTGATTTTTGATTATTGATTATTGATTATTGATTTTTGATTATTGAAAATATTTTTTTTTACATTTAAACATAAACACAAGGAGAGAAACGACAAATGGCTAAAGAAAAGAAAAAACCAAACATTCTGATTTTGTGGGGAGATGACATCGGACAGACAAATCTGAGTTGTTACTCCAAAGGAATGATGGGTTACAGAACACCAAACATTGACAGGATCGCAGCAGAAGGTGCGATCTGTACAGATTATTACGGTGAACAAAGTTGTACTGCAGGAAGATCCGCATTTATTACCGGTCAGTGTACTTACAGAACAGGACTATCCAAAGTTGGTATGCCGGCTGCACCCGAAGGTTTGAAAGCAAGAGATGTTACCATAGCTCAACTATTAAAGCCAATGGGATACAGAACAGGACAGTTCGGGAAGAATCATCTTGGAGACAGGAATGAATTTCTTCCAACTGCACATGGCTTTGATGAGTTTTTCGGAAATCTTTATCATCTTAATGCTGAGGAAGAACCTGAGCATAAAGATTATCCTGATCCAAAAGATTTTCCGCATTTCAGAGAAAAGTACGGACCGCGAGGAGTGCTTCACTGCTGGGCAACTGAAGAGGAAGATACGACTGAAATGCCGAGATGGGGCAAAGTAGGAAAACAGAAAATCGAGGATACCGGTCCTCTTACGGCTAAAAGAATGGAAACAGTGGATGAGGAATTCCTTGCTGCTGCAAAAGAATTCATTAAGAAAAGCAATGAATCTGACGAACCGTTCTTCTGCTGGTTCAATACAACCCACATGCATGCTTTTACTCATACCAAACCAGAGAGTATCGGGCAGGCAGGAAGATGGCAGTCAGAATATCACGATACTATGATCGATCATGATAAACATATAGGCGAAATGCTGAACCTGCTTGATGAACTCGGAATTGCAGAAGATACTTTTGTCATGTACAGCACTGACAACGGACCTCACATGAATACATGGCCGGACGGTGCAATGACACCTTTCAGAAATGAAAAGAATTCAAACTGGGAAGGCGCATTCAGAGTACCTGCTATGTTCAGATGGCCCGGACATATCAAACCCGGAACCGAACTTAACGGAATTATGAGTCATCTTGATATGCTTCCTACCATTCTTTCTATTGCAGGAGATGGTGAAGTAACTGAAAAACTTCTTAAAGGAATGAAAGTCGGAGATGAAACATTTAAAGTTCATCTCGACGGAAAAGATCTCAAAGATTATATGACAGGGAAATCAGAAACAAGTCCGCGTCAGGGATTCATTTATTTCAATGATGACGGTGAAGTTGTTGGATTGAGATTTGACAACTGGAAAGCTGTTTTCATGGAGCAGAGAGAAAGAGGAACACTTCAGATATGGGCTGAGCCGTTTACAAAGCTCCGTTGTCCGAAACTCTTCAATCTGAGAACAGATCCGTATGAAAGAGCTGACATAACTTCAAACACTTATTATGACTGGTATTTCAGAAGAGTATATATTCTCGGACCGGTAAAAGACATAATCGGAAATTTCATGAGTACATTCAAAGAATTTCCGCCAAGCCAGAAAGCCGGTTCATTTACCATCGAGCAAACGAACGAAATGCTTGA
>JAGQWH010000148.1 GCA_020437545.1 Ignavibacteriota bacterium | reverse complement strand
GTATTCTGATGTAATATCAGGAGCTTGCGGTTATTCTTCAGATAAGGGCAGAGCTTATGTTTATTTCGGAGGATTATCCATGAATAATTCAACTGATGTGACAATTACGGGTGAAACTTCAAACGACAATTTCGGATGGTCAGTATCAAACGCCGGCGATGTAAATGGCGACGGATATTCTGATGTACTAGTTGGTGCATTCGGATATTCTTCCAATAAAGGCAGGGTTTATCTTTATGATTATTTTTTGAAAAATGAAATAATTGAAGATATGTCAGTTAACGGGGATTCAACAGGTTACTATTTTGGTATTTCAGTTTCATCAGCCGGAGACGTAAATGGTGACGGCTTCTCTGATGTGATTGTCGGTGCTTACGGATTTAACAATGCTACCGGAAGAGCTTATATCTACTTCGGAGGAGCTTCAATGAATAACGTTGCAGATGTTACAATGACAGGAGAGTCTGCAAATAATAGTTTTGGAGGTTCTGTATCATCCACAGGAGATGTAAACGGTGACGGATTTTCAGATGTGATAGTCGGAGCAGGCGGATACGGTTCCAATAAAGGTAGAGCATATATTTATTTCGGAGAAGCTTCAATGGATAATGTAGCCGATCTTATAATGACAGGTGAAGCAATCAATAACAGTTTCGGAGGTTCTGTATCATCAGCAGGTGATGTTAACGGCGACGGATTTTCTGATGTGATTGCAGGCGCAAGACTTTATTCAGCTAACACCGGAAGATTATACGTCTATTACGGTGGTGAATTTATGGACAACTCAGCGGATGTTATAATGACAGGTGAATCAGCCAATACTTATCTGGGAATATCTGTTGCTTCCGCCGGTGATGTAAACGGTGACGGGTATTCTGATGTGATTGCAGGGGCAAGTTATTATTCATCTTCTGCGGGCAGAGCGTATATTTATTTCGGAGGAGCATCTATGAATAACACAGCCGATGTAATAATGAACGGTGAAGCAATTCAAAACTATTTCGGAGAGTCAGTTGCAACTGCGGGAGATGTAAACGGTGACGGGTATTCTGATGTGGTCGTCGGAGCAAGCGGATATTCTTCAGGTATAGGAAAGGCATATATCTTTTTCGGAGGATTATCTATGAATAATGAAGCTGATGTTACAATGAAAGGTGATAATTCAAATAATTATTTTGGGTATTCAGTATCCTCTGCCGGTGATATAAACGGTGACGGATATTCTGATGTAATTGCAGGTGAATACGGATATTTATTTAAAGGCAGATCAAATATTTATTTTGGTTCTGAAATATCTGCAAAACCAATTTTGAACTATGTGAGAGATGTACCAAATGATCAGGGCGGAAAAGTTAAATTAAAATGGTCAAAAAGTTCACTCGAATCACTCGGAGCAGGAAATGTTTCACAGTATGTAGTTCTGAGAAGTCAGCCTCCGGGAATAAATGGTTTTGAATGGGAGCAGATTGCCAACCTGACGGCATTGAACTCTTCATTTTATTATTACACCGCCAATACACTTTCTGATTCTTCCTCTGCTTCAAACGGTAATACGTTCTTTCAGATAAAAGCTGTAAAATCTTCTACAGGTGAGATCTGGTCTTCCAATATAATATCGGGCAGAAGCATTGACAACATTGCGCCGCCTGCAGTATCACCATTCTCTGCTGTAGCTTCGGGATCTGGTGTGATTACAAACTGGAAGAAAAGTTCTGCGCCTGATCTTTTGAATTATGTACTCTTCAGAAGTACCGTTCCTGTTATTGATCCTTATACAGAAACTCCTTTTGCTATAACAACCGATTCGACATATCTTGATTCTTCTCCATTGTCCGGATTGTATTACTACTTCATAGTCGCTCAGGATATTCATAATAATTTCAGCCCGGTTGCCGTAACCGAGAGTCCGAACATAACTGTTAATCTTACCATGTTCATTGAAGGATTTTACAATTCAGCAACTGATCTTCAGGTAAGTGATACGATCAAGACAACTCTTAGAAGCACTGTTTCCCCATACAATATTATCGGCAGTGCAAATGCAATTGTATCTCCTTCAGGAAATGCAGTTCTGAATTTCGGAAATGCGCCGGGCGGTAATTACTATATTGTCATCAAACACAGAAACAGCATCGAGACTTGGAGTGCTTCAGGAATTGCTTTAACAACCGGTGGCTCTGTGAACTACAATCTCTCGACTGCTTCCTCTCAGGCATTCGGAAACAACATGAAACAGATTGATTCATCTCCGGTAAGATTCGGGATCTACAGCGGTGATCAGAATCAGAACGGCATAGTTGATCTTACTGATATTGTGAATGTTTCCAATGCGGCAAGTTTGTTTACAAACGGGTATGTGAGCACTGACATGAATGGGGATAATATTACTGATCTGACGGATATTGTTATCACTTCCAATAATGCTAGCGCGTTTGTTACAAAAATAACTCCATAATTTTGAAGATCCTGAAGACAGCTTTCCAAAACTTTTGAGTTAAACTAACATTTTTCAATCCCGTTGGTTTTTGCATAACATTCTTCATTCCCGTTGGCTTTAGCCAACGGGAATTTTTGTGTAACAAATTGAAAATAGTTTACTTGCTTACTTATGTTTTTAAATGCATCTTTGTAAAGAAATTCTGAGAGCATAAAGACCAATTAAAATTTTATACTTCATAATCCGGATAAAGTAATATTATCCTCCCAAAATATTATATACAATATCCGGTTATGAAGTTTTTCTTTAAATAATTTTAAATACAATGAGAATTCTGAAAATCTGTATCTTATCTTGTTTTGTAATTATCGCATTTGCCATTCAAATCAAAGCACAGATCAGCAAAGACTGGTCCAGATCCTATGATCCGGGCGATACGCATAATCAGGGTGCAAATGATGTTGCAACGGATGAAAGCGGAAGTGTGTATGTGCTTGGCTATACTTCCCGCGGATACAACGGTACAGATGTCGCACTTGCAAAATATGACGCGGATGGAAATTTCAAATGGGCAAAGTCTTATGACGGATTGAATGAGAATAATTCCGATATTGGAAAATCTCTGACAACTTTTAAAAGCGCAAACAATATTTTCATTTATACAGCAAGCGATATATCAATCAGCGGTTACGGAAACTATGCAGGCATTGCCAAGTATGATTCCAGCGGAAATCTGCACTGGGCAAAGAATTATCAGGTCGGGATAAATGCGAAAGTTCAGATACTCAGAACAGATATTACAGGAAATATATACATAGCAGGCGGAACAGGCGCTACTCCGTTTTTAATAAAAATGACTTCTGCGGGTGATACTTCCTGGGTCAGATATTTACCGGTTCCGGCTGGATATGTTAACAGCGTAACAAATGATATAGCTATAGACAGCGCAGGAAATGTTTATGGTACGGGTAAATCAAGTCTTCCGGGTAACGGCAATGATGATCTTATTACATTTAAATATAATTCAGCAGGGATTTTACAGTGGTCAAAATTTTATATGAATGGATTCAATAATGACTACGGAAATGCCATTACACTGAGCAAAGCAGGTTTTCTTTATGTCACAGGCGGAAGTGATCCTTCTAACTTTCAGCCGGATATCGTAACCCTGAAATATAATACACTTACCGGTGACACTATATGGGTTAAACGTTATAATGGAGTTACAAATGGTCCGGATCAGGCGAGAGATATTGAAATTGACAACAATGAGAATATTTTTATAACCGGTCAGATTGACGGAGCTGTATACTCCGGAGATCTTGCTGTTATAAAATACAATTCTTCGGGAGTGCTGCAGTGGCTCAGAAAATTTGCCGGTGCTTCGAGTCTTGAGGATTACGGTAAAGAGCTTGAGATTGATACTGCGGGAAATGTTTATGTTGCCGGTATCGCAAGACATAACTTTGGAATTCAGTATATAGGCATAAAATACAATAACTCCGGAGACTCTTTATGGACAAGACTTTATAACGCGGGTAATAACGTAAATGAAACTGTAACAGCTATGGCTCTTGATAAAAATTTGAATCTGATAATAGCGGGAGATTGTAATGCACTGGATATGGGAATTGTAAAGATAAGTTCAGCCGGAGCGCTTCAATGGATCAGGATATTTACAGGCGCGCAGCTTGTCGGGGATTATACAAACAGCATTGCAACAGATAAGAACGGTAACATTTACATTGCGGGAAAATCAAGGGTTAATCAGTATGGTGACCAGTTTACTATTGTCAAATATAATCCTTCCGGAAATCAGCTTTGGTACAAAAGTTATGGCATTCAGCTTTATGACAGCTATGATGAGGCAAAAGCAATTGTCATTGATTCGGCGGGATATGTTTACGTTACAGGAACATCTTTTTCCAGATTCAGCAATCTTACAAAGGATTTTCTTACTTTAAAATTAGACACAGCAGGTAATCTGCTTTGGTATAAAACTTTTAACGGATCCGGTAATAATGACGATGATGCAAAAGCTATTGCGATAGATAATTCGGGTAATGTGCTTGTAACAGGTCTGAGCCGGGGAGTCGGAACAAGTGAAAACTACTGTACAGTAAAATACAATTCAGCCGGCACAGAGATGTGGAGCAGATATTACAACGGACCTGCAAACGGTGCTGACTATGCTTATGACGTTGCTACAGACTACAGCGGCAATGTATATGTAACAGGGCAGAGTGCAGGGCTTGGAACTTCCGATGACATAGCAACAATAAAATATAACCCGGCAGGTGTGCAGCAATGGGTTCAGAGACTGAACGGCAACGGTAACGGAACTGATATTGGCAGAACAATAGAACTTGATCATGTAGGAAATGTATATGTCAGCGGAATGACATATAATTCAGTATCAAAATATTCGTCCGTGCTTATCAAATATGCAAATGACGCATCCGGTACATTCAGATGGGGATTATCGGAAAGTAATTCTACGGCAGATGTGTTTGAAACTGCAAATTCAATTAAACTGGATTCATCCAAATCAAAAATTTACATGACCGGAACACTTGCTACTAACGCTGATAACAGTAAATATTTATTTACGGCAAAATACGATTCTTCCGGTTACAGGATATACAAACAGCCGTATGTTGTCCTTGGCAGTAACAATGAGATCACTCCATCGGATATGATACTCGATAAAGATCAGAATGTATATATTGCCACTCAGAAGATATATAATGACGGCACTCCGCCGGAGATTGGCGTCAACACTTATGATTCGGCATTTACTCTTAAATACGGATTTCAATCCGGATTCAAATTTGCAACCATAAGTCCTGATGCAATAGATATAATTGCTATAAATAAGTTCGGGAGAATATTCATAGGCGGAGGAATTTACGATTCTACGCTAGGAACGCTGATGTCAGTTGTGCAATTCAAAAAACAAAATTTTGAACTAACGCTTAACATGCTGCTGCAGGGATTTTATAATTCAGGAACCAATAATATGATACCCGATACTGTGACAGTTTATCTGAGATATCCTCAGAACCTTATAAAGGTTGATTCTGCAAAAGCAGTTATAAACTCTTCAGGAACAGGAGTGTTTAAATTTTCAAGCATTGCATTAAATGAAGATATTAATTACCTGGCTGAGATCAGACACAGGAATTCTATTGAAACATGGGGAGCGCTTACATTTAAATTTCCGCTGGGAAATGCTGTTTACACTTTGTATTCATCTGCAAATCAGGCATATGGAAGCAATCAGATACAGGCGGATGCAACTCCGCTAAGGTTTGCAATATACGGCGGTGATGTGAATCAGAATGGTTCGGTAGATCTTACTGATTTGATAAATGTATATAATGATGCGGCAGGATTTGTAACAGGATATAAAATCACAGATGTAACAGGTGATAATATTACAGATCTGACGGACGTTGTACTGACTTCAAACAATGCAGGTGCGTTTGTTGCGAAAGTGACACCATAAATCAGCTACGATCCTGCACAGCGGATCATGTTACGAATTATAAAATTAAGGTTTAGTCAGTACGAGTTAGTATAGTAATAATGTGATCCGCACCGGAGAATAAAACTTGATATAGTGTCAGAATCCCGGATCCGCATAATACTTACGCAGAACTCAACCGGGTATTGGATCTTTTTTCCAATGCCCCCGAAGATTTATTGAGATACCATCCAATAATAGAAAAGCCCGGACAGTTTTGCTGTATAATTGTAATTTTTTTTTGATTTTTCTGCTTTTCGAGTTTAAGTCTGAACAAATGTTGATCATAAAGATTCTTTTCCATATTTATCCGGTCTTTAAAAAATCCGGCTCCGGTAAAATCAAATTCTCATTTTAATTTCAGGATCTTTAGAAAGACATTTATATAATTCAAATAAGACTTATCAATTTCTCCTATAATATATTTCGAGTTTTAATGAATTGCTTAATAGAATCCGCTAAAGAGTAAAGAAGGAAAAAGCTCTTCCCGGTAAGGGGAGTGTCTCAAAACTTCGTCCCAGCTTCCCAATTCGCCGCGGCGGATTGGGAAGGAGTATGGTTTTGAGACACTCTCTAAGGTGGATGGGGTGGTGGTATGTTTTTTTATTTTTTATGATGTATAATTCACTTTAACTTTTTTTTAATACTCTTACCAAAATCCCGAAAAGCAGTAAAAATTTTTGCATATAATTTTGCAGACTCAAAATTGAATTTGCAGATAAATACATAATTAATTAAAAGATAAACAAATTGAATCAGACCTTTCTGTACCACCTGTATACTTTGAAGTTCAAATATCTTGTGTTTGATTTTTCTATCTAAAAAAATTAATACCGTATTCAGAATTTACAATAATTTACTTCAGACAGTAAGTAAACCTGTCTGAATTATAGATAAATTTCATTACCTGCAATATAGCCGGTAATTCTTTTAAATAATAATTAAAGAAGAACAAATTGAACAAATTATTTTTACTTTATCTCCTCTGCTTTTTTAATACAACAGATTACCCTTTTCTGAATATTTTCAATATTGAAAAAAATGTATCAGATGAAAAACAACTTACTGTTGAATTACTAACAAAGCCAAATAAAACTTCAACAATTTCTATTCACTCAGACCTTTACTCTGAAAAAGATATAACCGGTTTAAACATTGGAAATAATTTTTATACCGGAGAGATTATTTCAGGAAATAATTTTCTTAATTCTTTCCCCGGCTCTCTTGATCACAACAAAAGTGAAATTATTGATCTTAGTGCAAATGAATTATCCGGGAACGACCTTTTTCAAAATACCGGAAATGAAACATCTGAAAATCTTTTTGCTGAAAATGGTATGATGGCTTATTCAAACAGCATTATGAAGAAATTAAATTTTATAAACTTTCCCCAGCCTGAAAACTCTGCTCCACCAATAGATGATATTCAGACAATTAAATTTTTATTTCCTGAATCAGAGGATACTTTAGCTAATGGTACAACTATAATACCACAGGTATCCTTTACAAACATAGGAACGAGAACGAGAACAAATGTTCCCGTTGTATATAAGATCACTGATTCAACCGGAAATGAAATCTATAATCAGTATGCATCAATAGATTTAATTCGTACCTTTGATACTATTACTGTTAATTTTCCTGAAAGCTTTGCTTTGACAACCGCAGGAAATTTTGCGATCAGATCTTATTCTGAACTGGATGAAGATCAGGACAGGGATAATGATACAATCACAGGATCTATAACTATTACATCAATTTTAAATGATATTCAGCCGGCAGCTTTTTTAATGCCTTTACCGGGAGATACTTTAGATTTCGGATCAAAAATAATTCCAGAGGTATCATTTGTAAACAACGGTTTTTCTCAACTTACAAATGTTCCGGTCAGATACAGGATCACTGACTCAACTGGTATAGAAGTTTACAACCAATCTTATGCTATCCCGTCAATTGAATCCGGCGAAACTGTAAATGTAACTTTCCCGCAAAGTGATTCATTTTCAGTTTCCGGTATTTATACTATAAATGCAATATCTGAATTACCTGGGGATCAGGTTGCTTCAAACGATTCCTTATACGGATCTATCATAATTTCACCTTATCAGGGTGATCCTGATTTTACAATTAACTGGATAGACAGGCCGGTTAACTTTCAATTGTTTGCTCGCGAAAGTGACGATTCGGGTATAGTATCTGTTCAGGGTGTTATCAATAACAATGGAGCCTATTATGATACCTGCCTGACCAAAGTATATAAAAATGGTTCGTTAATCAGAACAACCTATCAGCTTTTATCCTATGCGGGAAACAATGCAGTCTTTTCATTAACAGATAAAATAAAAGCCGAAAGATCGGAATATAAGATCACATTTTCTTTAAGAAAACCATCCGGATCAGGAGATACCTTATTGTATACGGCTGACAGTTTAGTTGCTGGTGATACCTATCTGATCAACGGTCAGTCAAATGTTTACTTTGCCCCGACAGACGGAGGTTTGCTTAATTTCAAAAGTGAATATATCAGAACATTCGGTATTCAGACAGACAGTTTAAATTATAAAACATATAATCCAAAAGACACAACATGGGGGAAATCTGATTCTTATTTTACAATTGCTACACTAACAGAAGGACATCCGAGAAATGTCGGAGGAATTGGTCAGTTTCTACAAAGATACATACTTGATACTTTCAACATTCCGACATGTTTCATAAACGGGTCAGTTAACAACACATCCATTAAGACACACACAAGGAATAATTCTTATCCTGCTGCTTTAAATACTTTGTACGGTAAATTACTCTACAGAACACAAAAAGCTAAGTTGCAAAATAAGATCAAAGCCATAATATGGTTTCAGGGCGAGACTGATAATTCGTATGCTTATTCAAGTCCCGGATTATTCAACCCCCGGGGCATAACGGATCCGTATGGATATCCTGCATATTTCGATTCACTTTATAAAGGATGGGTTGCAGATTATGATTTTGAAAAAGTATATGTCTTTCAGATCCGTCAGGTAGCTTGTTCATATCAGAACAGACAATCAGTGTTCAGAGAAGTTCAAAGACAGTTACAAACAACTTATCACGATACCGTTCAGGTTATACCAACTGTTGGAATTGGTAACAGAGCCGATGATAACTGTCATTATAAGGCAAGCGGTTATGATCAGCTTGCGCATAATTTATTCCGGAGACTCCGGCAGGATTTTTATTCGATAACAGATTCTGTAGATATGCGTCCTCCGAATATTGTAAAAGCTTTTTATTCTTCATTTGATAAAAAACAAATCGGAATGATATTCAGTGGCTCAAAACCAGGTTCTATACCTGCTGATAGTTTGAACAGAAATATAAAAAACTATTTTTATCTCAATAACGTGAGGACTTCAGCAGCTTCGTCACTTTCACTTTCTCTTTCTAAAGACACTCTGACTCTCACAATGCCTGAATCACAAAATGCTTCATATCTAAAATATCTGCCAAATCAGGATTCAACCAATATTTATAACGGACCGTTTATCCGGAATTCAAAGGGTATAGCTGCATTAACTTTTGATTCAGTGTACATCGAGCCGTATAGCGGACTTCCACAAAATGATATTCAGCCATTTGTTTTTTTAAATCCTGTATCAGGAGATACTTTATCTTATGGTACAACTTTGATTCCGCAAGTGTCTTTTAAAAACAACGGGATAAATTCTCAGACAAATGTTCCAGTAAAGTACGAGATCAGGGATTCAACATGCAATAAAATTTACAGCGATTCTGCTTTGATTCCTGTAATCGTTCCGGGGGAAATATTAACCGTTACTTTCCCTGAAAGCAATGCTTTGACATCTGCAGGAAATTATACGATCAGCTCTTACTGTGAACTGTCAGGTGATCAGATTACAAGTAATGATTCTATAACCGGATCAATAACCGTCGCTCCGTTAATGGACGACATTCAGATAGCCGGTTTTATTTCTCCTATATCAGGTGACACTCTGGCTTTTGGATCAGTAATTTCGCCACAGGTTTCTTTCACAAACAACGGAATGAGTGAACAAACAAATGTAAATGTATTTTATAAGATCAAAGATTCAGCAGG
>JAGQWH010000147.1 GCA_020437545.1 Ignavibacteriota bacterium | reverse complement strand
ATTGGTTAATTATGTTAATTGGTTAATTGTGTTGATTGATTATACTTAAAGTTAAACAACATCGGATAGCAACTTGAAACTTGTAATTTGAAACTTGTAACTAAAAAAACGCCGTTGGATGAAAAATCCTTCGGCTTTTTTTAATAGGTATTAGGTATTAAGTATGATTTAAAATATTTTAAATGCACATTGCACATTGATCCGCCGTGGCAGATTGTACATTGTACATTGTACATTGAACATTGTACATTGAAAAAAGTCTTCTCTAATGTCCATTTTCAAAATTAAATATTATATGTAATTTATGTCTTCAGATATAAATTCAAACACAAATGAAACCTTCCGGGCTGATCACATTTCTTTTTACCGATATCGAAGGCAGTACGAAATTGTCACAGGAATTTCCTGATACTATCAACACAGCTCTGGAAATTCATAATTCAATTTTAAGAAATACAGTTGAATCCTGCAATGGTTTTGTATTTAAGATAGTTGGTGATGCATATTGCTGCGCATTTCATAATGCTGCAGATGCTGTAAAAGCAGCAGTTGAAATTCAGAGATCACTTGCATTTGAAAAATGGAAAGATGCCGTTATCAGAGTCAGGATCGGTATTCACTCAGGGAATGCAGAGTGGAATGGTGTGGATTATATGGGTTATATTACACTTGCAAGAGTCGCGAGAATTATGTCGGTTGCTTACGGAGAGCAGATATTGATTTCAGATGATGCAGTTCAGAATTGCATCAAAGGCTCAAAGACTCAAAGTGATTTAAGTATAAATGGAGAAAAGTCAAATCAGAACAAAACAGAAAAAGATTCTGCAGGTTCTACATATCTTTCAGTCGGTCAATTCTCCGGAGAGAAGATCACACCTTTTAATATCTCTTCGGGTCATAGAGTCTTTGAGACAAAGGAGATTTCTTTCAGAGATCTTGGCGAAAGACGGCTTAAAGATGTAATTCAGCCTATAAGATTATATCAGGCAGAAGCTGAAGGACTAAGAAAGGAATTTCCGCCTTTAAAAACTCTTGACGCAAGACCGAACAATCTGCCGGTTCAGCTCACAAGCTATATAGGCAGGGAAAATGTTTTTGAGAAAGTAAAAGAAATGATAGGCAAAACTCATTTGCTTACTATTTTAGGACCGGGAGGCGGCGGAAAGACGCGTCTTGCAACACAGATTGCTGCTGACCTTATTGATGAATTTGAAAATGGAGTTTTTATTACTGAACTGGCGCCGATCTCAAATCCTTCCATGATCATTCAGAATATTATAACTTCAGTCGGAATAAAAGAAGAATCCGGGCAATCTATGTATAATTCTCTTTTAGATTATTTAAGGGATAAAGAAATGCTGATAATTCTTGACAACTGTGAACATCTTATAAATGAATGTGCTGAGTTAACAGAAAATTTACTTATCAACTGTAAGAAACTTAAACTAATTGCTACAAGCAGAGAAGCTCTTAACTGTTCAGGAGAACAAATTTTTAAGATCCCTATGATGTCTGTTCCTTCAAATCTAAAAGAACTTTCTGCAGATGATCTGTACAAGTTTGAATCGACTCATTTATTCCTTGAAAGAGCTTATTCAGTAAATCCGAATTTTAAACTGAGTAAAGAAAACTCAATCATAATTGCTGAGATCTGCAGACATCTTGACGGTATTCCGCTTGCGATCGAACTGGCTGCAGCTGGTTCAAAATTCTTATCTGTTGAAAATATCCGTGACAGACTGGATGACCGCTTTAAATTATTAACCGGAGGTAAACGTACGGCTTTACCGAAACACAAGACACTTAAAGCAATGATTGACTGGAGCTATGAATTGCTTTCAGAAAAGGAAAAGCTTTTATGGGAAAGATTATCAGTTTTCAAAGGAGGTTGTGATCTTGAAGCGGCTGAAGAAATATGTTCGGATGAGAAAATTAAAAAATCTGAGATTCTTGACCTGCTTGCCGGACTCGCGGAAAAATCAATAATTAATTATAATCTGAGCAATAACAGATATTCGATACTTGAAACAATTAAAAAATACGGAGAAGAAAAGTTAAAAGATAACAACGGGTATGAAGATTTTTCAAAAAAGCATCTGAACTATTATTATGAATATTCTAAAAAAGCAGAATCAAAATTACTCGGCAGTGAAATACTTTTATGGCTGGAAAAACTGGAGGCAGATCATTTGAATTTTCAATCTGCCATTGAATGGTCGGTTAAGAATTCAGAGACAGAGAAAGGTGCCGGACTGGCTGTAGCGCTGAGAAATTTCTGGGAACTCCGCGGTTACCATTCCACAGGGAGAAAGCTGTACACTATGATTCTCGGTAATCCGGGGGAATTAAGTAAACCTCTTTCGGGAAAAGTGTATCTGCATTCAGCTAAGTTTGCCTGGTTTAAAGGTGATTATGATCAGGCGCGGAATTATTACAATGAAAGCCTTGCTATTAGTAACGAACTCGGAGACAAGCTTAGCATAGCTTCAGCTCTTACCGGACTTGGAAATATAGAATATAATTTAAATAATTATAAATCAGCCCGTGAATATTATGAAGCTAGTCTGAATCTGAGAAGAGAGACCGGTGACAGATACAGCATAGCAAGATCACTTAATAATCTTGGCAATCTGGCTTTCAGAAGATACGAATATGAAGAAAGCGAAAAATATTATAAAGAGTATTTTGATTTGTCCACACAAATGAATGATAAAAGAGGTATTTCTAGTGCGCTGCATAATCTGGGAAGTCTTGAATTTGAAAAAGGAGATTTTGAAAAAGGGAAAAAATATACAGAACAAAGTCTTGAAATACGAAAAGAGTTAGGTGATAAAGTAGGAATTGCTGAACTGATATATAATCTCGGAAAAGTATTTTCTTTGCAGAATAATTATGAAGAATCGAAAAAATATTTTCAGGAATGTATATCAATATACAGGGATCTCGGACATTCCGAGAATATTGCAAATGCATTATACAGTCTGGGTTATCTTGAATCTTCAGCCGGAAATTATCAACAGGCTGCAGATCTGTTTGAAGAGAGCAGCATCATTGCACTTAGTATAAAAAATAAGTCATTGCTGACCGATGTTCTTTACGGAATGGGCTGTAATTATCTTTACATGAAGAATTATAAACTCAGCAGAAAGATCTTAAAGGAATGTCTGCATCTTAGTATTGAATCAGATGATAAATTGAAAATGGCAAATGTACTTATAGCAATTGCGGGAATAAACGAACCCGGTGCTGATCTTTCCGGTTCTGCAAAACTGTTTGGTGCTGCAGATGCAGAATTACTGTCTTTGGGAAATCATCCTGAAGATGATGAGTTGAAATTGAAGGAAATGATAAAAAAAGAACTTATTGATAAACTTGGTGAAGAAAGATTCAATAAGCACTTTGAAGAGGGAAAGTCTATGTTGTTTGAAGAAGCAATAAATATAGCAGTTGATAGTTGACAATTGATAGTTGACAGTTGACAGTTGACAGTTGACAGTTAAAAGCTCATAGCTCATAGCTCATAATTCATAGCTCATAGCTCATAGTTCAAAGTTCATAGCTCATAGTTCAAATTTCATAGCTCATAGCTCATATCTCATAACTCATAGCTCATAGCTCATTGCTCATAGCTCATAACTCATATCTCATAACTCATAGCTCATAGCTCATAACTCATAGCTCATAGCTCATATCTCATAGCTCATAACTCATAGCTCATAGCTCATAGCTCATAGTTCATAGCTCATAGCTCATAATTCATAGTTCAAAGCTCATAGCTCATAACTCATAGCTCATAGTTCATAACTCATAGCTCATAGCTCATAGTTCATAGCTCATAGTTCATAGCTCATAGCTCATAGCTCATAGTTAATACTCAATACTCAATACTCAATGCTCAATACTCAATACTCAATTCCAAACTATTCACTTCAACTTAAAAGTAAATATGCGTATTTTTGACAAATCAAAATTTACTTTGAACGATAAGCTTTATAATAAATGTAACAGCAAGAATCTGACCTTTCATCACGTCGCAGAGGTGGGGGTCTATCTTCCGGAAACTTCCAATATTTTATGTTTTACTGAAGACAGAATAAGAACTACACTCGTAGAAGCTGATCCCGATTCGGTTGCAAAGATCAGGGTTTACTTTTCGGAATTTGAATTGGTAACATTGTTCCCGGTTGCTGTCTGGGATACTGACGGTTCGGTAGTGCTGAATAAAGCGAGTTCTTCTACTTTTGTAGATGAGCTTGAATCTTCCCCTGCGATGGTAAATGACAAGTATGTTGAAGATGATACAAAAAAGATTATTGTCGATTCGGTAACTTTTGATAAGATTGATGACGGTACGATCGATCTGATCTCAATAGACATAGAAGGCGGCGAATGGTATGTACTCAAACACATGAAAAGCAGGCCATCAGTTATTTCAATCGAAACTCACTGGAAAAATTATACGAATCCATTCATAAAGGAAATCAAGGAATGGATGAAAAACAATGACTATCTTGTATGGTATATTGATAAATCAGATACAGTATATTTTAAAAAAGGATTGTTTGAACTTTCATTAATAGAAAAATTAGATATTAAGTTAAAGAGTAAATGAACAAAGCTTCACTTATAATTTCAGTTTACAATAAGATCAGAAATCTCGAACTTATTCTTGCCGCGCTTTCAATTCAGACTTTCAAAGATTTTGAAATCATAATTTCAGATGACGGTTCGGGAAGTGAGATGAGAGATTTTATCACTGAAAGAATCACCCGTGGAGATCTGAATATAAAGCACGTATGGCAGGAAGATGACGGATTCAGGAAGAATAAGATCCTCAATGAATGTATAAGAAAATCAGAAACTGATTATTTGATATTCATTGACGGTGACTGCATCCCTCATACTGAATTTGTGGAAGCTCATTACATAAACAGGAATGTCAACACGGCTCTGTTCGGAAGAAGAGTTTATGTCGGCAAGGAAATTTCCGATTCTCTCACAATTGAAAATATTCTCAATAAAAGTTATCAGAAATTAAATTTCAAACTCATAAAAGAAAGTCTCCTGCATAAGGCAGAAGGCAGCTATAATGCAGAAGAAGGAATTATCATTAAGAATAAAGTGATGAGAAAACTTCTTTTAAAATCCAATGTAGGAATTCTCGGATCGAATTTTTCTCTGCCAAAAGAACTTCTGATCGCCATTAACGGATTTGATGAAAACTTTATCGGACCCGGTTACGGTGAGGACACAGACGTAGAAAGAAGACTCCGGCTATACGGGGCTGAGATCAGATCCATAAGGAATTTGTCAGTTCAGTATCATATTTTTCACAAAAAGACCATTGAAGCGGAAGCGAATAAGTTATACTATGATAAAGTAAAACATAACAATGATTATTTTTGCAGAAATGGTTTAGTTAAAAAAGAACCGGCCTTAAATTAATAATATTAGAATTAGAATTTGAATCTTATCACCGGCATTATCATTTGTAAAAACGAAGAGGATAATATTGAAGATGCAATCAAAAGCATTCTTTGGTGTGATGAGGTGATCGTAGTTGATGCATTCAGCACGGATAAGACAGTTGATATCATCAAGAAGCATTCCGTAATACTCTTTCAGAATGAATGGAAAGGATTTGCAGATCAGAGAAGATTTGTATTATCAAAAGTGAATACCGAATGGGCATTTTCTATAGATGCCGATGAGCGATGTACCGGGGAGCTGGAGTCAGAGATACGTCAGATAATTTCTCAAAAGGATCTTAAGGAAAACGGATTTCTTGTTCCGAGAAAAAGTTTCTTTCTGAATAAATGGATAAAGCACGGAGGCTGGTATCCGAATTATCAGTTGCGTGTTTTCAGAAAATCATCCGCTGATGTTTCTGACAGACAGGTTCATGAAAGCTATACGGTAAAAGGACTTACGGGAAATCTTAAAAATGATCTTTTGCATTATACAGTAACTTCCTTAAGTGAATTTGTCACAAGAATTAACAAATATTCCGACCTGTCCGCTGCAGAGAAAATGGATAAAAAAAAGATCGGGTTCTTTGATATTCTTATCTTACCGCGAATTGCTTTCTTAAAGCAATTCATCATTAAAGGAAATTTCCTGGACGGGACGGAAGGGCTTATGGTATCGAAATTTCATATGATCACTAAACTGCTGAACTATATGAAGATCAGGGAATTGCAGAGTAAGACCGATAAAAAAAATACTAAATGACACTATTCAAAAGAATCTTAGCATATTCAAGACCATACCTTAAACAGTTAATAGCTGCAAATACTTTTACATTACTGGTAGTTGTATTCAGTCTGCTTTCAGTAATGATGCTTTTCCCTTTTATTGACCTGCTTTTCAGCGAGGCTCCTAAAGTAGCAGCAAGCAAAGAGATCACTTCCATATTTGACATCAAGGATATTATAACTGTTTATTTTGCAAGACTCGTTGCAGATTATGATAAGATCGATGTGCTGAAATATCTTTGTCTTGCAATACTGATTACGTTCTTTCTGAAAAACCTGTTTACTTATCTTCAGACATTTTACATGGCGACCGTCGAACAGGGAATTCTCAAAGACCTTCGATTCGATCTTTATACACATTATCTCGATCTGCCTCTCGGATTTTATACTGATGAGAGAAAAGGAAATCTCATATCGAGAATTATCAATGACGTTCAGATTGTTAAAGATTCTCTTATAGCTGTTATAAACAGTCTCTTCAGGGATCCGCCTTCGATCATCATATACTCTGTTGTATTGTTCATGTTCAACTGGAAGCTCACCCTGATCATATTTTTACTTGCTCCAGTGACTGCATTTATTTTAAGCAAGGTTGGCAACTCTCTGAAAAGAAGCAGCACTAAATCTCAGGAAAAGATTTCAGACATTACTTCGACACTTGACGAAACACTCGGTGCTATAAGGGTAGTAAAAGCTTTCGGCATGGAAGATTATGAGAAGAATAAATTTGATAAAGAGAATAATGATTATTTTAATTTACTTGTAAAGCTTGCAAGAAAGAGAGCGCTCGGCTCCCCTATTTCCGAATTCATAGGCGTGATCACGATCGTCATCATACTCTATTTCTTCGGTTCTGACATTATCAAAGGCGAAAGCGATATGACACCCGGAGCATTCATCTTTTATCTTGCAATATTCTTTCAGATGATGCCGTCGCTAAAACTTTTCGGGCAGATGTTCAACAGTTACAAAGAAGGCACGGCAGCAGCTGAACGTGTGTTCAGATTGCTCGACACGCCCGCAACTATTACAAATAAACCGGACGCTTTGATCGTTTCGGATTTCAAAGACAGCATTGAATTTAAAAATGCTTCTTTCAAATATGACAAAAGCGATTACATATTAAAGAACATAGATCTTAAAATAAACAAAGGAAAGATCATCGCTATAGTCGGTCCGAGCGGTGCGGGAAAGTCCACACTCGTTGATCTCATTCCGAGATTTTATGATCTGACTGAAGGCGTACTATTATTTGACAATACTGATATCAAAGATCTTAAGATTGAATCACTCAGAAAACTAATGGGCATAGTTACACAGGAGACGATTCTTTTTAATGATACAGTAAAAAATAATATTGCCTACGGCGAAAGCACCATACCCGATTCGCAGATCATTGATGCCGCAAAGGCGGCTAACGCACATAAGTTCATAGAGAATCTTGATAACGGATATGATACTATCATAGGAGACAGAGGCGTAAAGCTTTCCGGCGGCGAGAGGCAACGGCTGTCAATAGCAAGAGCATTGCTGAAAAATCCGCCTATACTCATTCTTGATGAAGCTACGTCATCACTTGATACTGAATCTGAGATACTTGTTCAGGAAGCTATAGAAAGACTTATGCACGGAAGGACTTCCATAGTAATTGCTCACAGACTTTCTACAATTCAAAATGCAGATGCGATAGTGGTAATTGATAAAGGAATAATTGCTGAGATGGGAACACATGATCAGCTTCTCGAGACAAGCGGCGTTTATAAGAAACTTTATAATATGCAGTTCAGACATCAGGAGGGAATATAATTAAGAATTTGGAATTACGAATTAGGAATTAGGAGTTTGGGAATATTATTTTTATTTAAATACATGATTAAAAAATATTGAAGGTTTCAGGATTTACAATTATCAGAAACGGAGTTTATTATGCTTATCCTTTCAGGGAAGCTATTCTGTCTATACTTCCTCTCTGCGATGAGTTCATTGTGAATGTAGGTGAGTCTGATGATAATACACTTGAAGAAGTCAGACAACTTAGCAAAGAATATCCAAAGATCAGGATCATTGAAAGTAAGTGGGACATGAGTCTTAAAGGAGGAACTGTATTATCTGTTGAAACAAATAAAGCGCTGAAGGAATGTACCGGTGACTGGTGCTTTTATATTCAGAGTGATGAATTGCTGCATGAGAAATATTACGGAGTCGTAAAAGAAGAAATGACAAAATGTCTGAATAACAAATCAATAGAAGGACTTTGTTTTAAATACATACACTTTTACGGAAGCTATGATTATATACAGGATAATTACAGGAAATGGTATGTAAAAGAAGTTCGTATAGTCAGAAAGAGTAACAATATAGTTTCATGGGGCGATGCACTTGACTTCAAACATCCTGACGGCACGAAGCTAAATTATAAAATGATTGATGCAAAAATCTATCACTACGGCTGGGTAAGACCTCCGGACACTCTTATTACCAAAAGAAAAGACTTTGAAAAGCTTTATAATGAAGGAGAAAAAGCCGAAAAGAATATTTCCGGTTTTCAGAATTATGACGATCTCGGCAATCTGAAAAAATTTACAGGGACTCATCCTGCCGTAATGAAAGACAGGATTTCAAAGAGCAAATGGGACTTCGATCCTCAGCTTGACAAGCAATATCCGGATTGGATAAGGGCAGTTCTGATTTTCATTCAACCATTAACAAAACGTTTTTCTTCAAAAAAATAATCTATTGAATTTCCATAACTTAATATTAAGATCAGATAAAGTAATTTTATTGCTGCTGGCTGTTCAGGTTTGCTTTGTGAGTCTTTCCATTGCAGTTTCTTCGATTGCATTCGGAATATGGGTTGGGTTATGGCTTATTCAGGTAATAACTACCCGTAAGATCGACTTTGACAAAAGACTTTTCAGTGAGATCCGTTCAATTAACATATTCATATTACTTTATATATTTTTCGAGACACTGTCCAGATTCTTTGCAGTCTATCCCGAAGGAGCATTCAATAATCTCAAAAGAGTTCTGCTGTTCCTGATATTTTTTGTTTCAATTATAAAGATCATTGATCTAAAGACACTTTACAGGATCCTCTTTCTGAATATCTGCATACTGGCATTGATCTCAGTTTATGAGCTGATACAATATTCCATTCAGCTCAACGAGCTGCTATTAAAAATGAATTTCTCCGAGATCAGAATAGATTATCTGAATTATCCTCTTACCACTGCTGAGATAAAAATGATGAGTATACTTGCTCTGATGCCTTTGTTTTTTATCAGGGAAAAATTTATCATATCGAAAGTATATCTGATTCTTATAATGCTTCCGGTATTTGTTTCGATGCTGCTGACACAATCCAGAAATGTCATGCTTGCAACAGTTATCTGTATATTTATACTTGGCATTGTACAGAGCAGAAAATTTCTTTTAGCTTCAGTTGCAGTTATAATTATCGGGATCATGTTTCTGCCTTCGGGTATGACCGACAGAATAAAAAGCATAGCCGATCCTGATCATCCGAGCAATCAGTCAAGAATAAACATGTACAAAACAGGATTAGAGATATTCAAAGATCATCCCTGGACAGGCGTAGCTGACTCACACATACTTGAGATTTACAGCACTTACAAAAAGCCGGATACACAGGGCGAAGGAGTTCATCTGCACAATAATTTTATTATGATACTTGCAACTACAGGAATATTCGGATTTCTTTCGTTTTTCATAATGTTTATTTTAATGTTCCTGAAGCAGATAAAATTCTACAGGGAAGAATCTCCCGGGATAAATAAAATGCTTATACTCGGCAGCATGCTTGTAATGATCTCATTTCAGATATGCGGATTATTTGAATGGGCATTCGGTGATCATGAAGTAATGACGGTGTTTTATTTTTTATTGAGCGTACCGTTCGTTATATACAAACTTCGACCGTTTGCAGAATGAGTTTATAATCCGCCGTGGCGGATAACACAATTAACCAATTAACCAATTAACCAATTAACCAATTAACCAATTAACCAATTAACCAATTAACCAATTAACCAAT
>JAGQWH010000146.1 GCA_020437545.1 Ignavibacteriota bacterium | reverse complement strand
ATACTCAATACTCAATACTCAATACTCAATACTCAATACTCAATACTCAATACTCAATACTCAATACTCAATACTTAATACTTAATACTCAATACTTAATACTCAATCCGCCGCGGCGGATCAATACTCAATACTATTTCAATACATCCCCGATATAAAATGAAACTCCGGCATAGATCTGAAGGTAAGAGATATTTCTTCCTCCAATGTCATCATTGAGAACTATTTCAGTTTGAGAAGCATCTGATTGATAATCACCTTTGCCTATAAGGTTAGCAAAGTTATATTTCATACCGCAAATTATGCCAATATAATCATTACAGTTGAAATCTACTCCGCCTCCTAACTGCAGTCCGAAACGGGTTTCAGATTTAAGAGAAGATTTAGGAAAGTTACTGCTTGGATTGCTTCCAAAATTTCCGCCGAAAAAGTTTGCAGTAAAATCCAGTCCGACAAAAGGATTAACTGAAGTTTTCGGATTGAAATCATACTGACCTCCTAATGATAAAACAATTATGCTTACATCGGGAAGAAACTGAACGGTTTTTGTTTCAGTCTGTCCGCTTCCGTCTGTCTCAAGCGGTACTGTAGTATTCAAGTCACCCCAGTTTTTAAAACCGTTATATCCTAAATTAAAGACCAGTTTAATATTTGCTGATTTATTCATTGTCAACTTTCCTGTAAGATCAAGATTGTATCCTGTTCTCATTAAATATGGCCAGTCTGCTGAAGATGTATCATTGATACCAATTGAATTTCTGAAATTCCCGACTGGCTGAGAATACCCTCCGGTCACATTAAGAATGAATTTCGTCTGTGAATATGAAGAATCTGCATGACTTAAAATAATTATCATTAAAAACAGAAATGAAAATAATCTGCTGCATTTTTTTCTGAAATACATTCCGGAATTTTCAGTAACGCGGATATTATTTTTTAAAAATTTATTCAAATTAATTTTAACTGTTTTTATTGTTAAATAAATTAAAGTTTCCGAACCAGTATGACAGATAAAACTTGATCTCGTTATTTCTTGTAAACACATCGGGGTAATCCTTATAATAACCTTCACGGTGATAAAATAGAAACTCAGTTCCGACGTTCAGATGATCAAAAAGATTGACTTCGAGTCTTGGTCTTAATAATCCGATATATTCATTACTTGCTGCACCGATTAGGGTATGCATCCAGTAAAGATTATAATTCACACCCATAAATCCCCAGTCAAAGTTCACATAACTTTCAAATTTCATATTAAGTCCGCTGCTGAAGTTATATTCTTTTTCGCCGAAAGCTGAGTATGGGGAATTAGCAGCGCCAAGTGGCATAATATTCAAATGAAGCGTTGTCAGAATATTCGAGTTTTTAATTATTGAAGGAAACTTTGTAATTATACCGGCTCCGAAACTTATACCTCCGACCTTATAAACCTGATTATCAAAAAAATCGTAATGCTGGAATATTCCGGCAAATAATTTCTGTTCTTTATTTTCTGTTTCAATGTTTTTGCCGGCTAAAGTACCGTATGCAGTTACAGCTCCTATCTGTGAATTGTTAGTATCACCTAAATTAAACTGAGCCTGAATTCTGAAGAAATCAAATGGCTTTACACTTCGTTCCTTGAAAGGATTTCCGTAGACCATTCTGAAATTTAAAGCAGCAGTAATTGTTCCGGTAAAAAATTCTGTGCCATCAAGAATCCTGTTTGGTCCGGCGGAAAACTCAAGATAAACCGGCTCGATTTCAAAAGCTTCTCTGGAGGTTACCCTAGAGATTTTTCCGGTAAGAATTCTGTTAAACGCCCGCATTGGATTTAACAATCCTGCAAAAAATTCTCTGGAGACTCTTGCAAAACCCGTTTTGCTTTCATCAATTATAAGAGAACTGGATCTGTACAACATCTCACCAAGCATATATCCGCTCACTGTTGTATTGATAAGATCGTTTGTTGAAGGAGGTTCGTTTTCCATAAACAACTCCCACATCATACTTCCGCCGAATGAGAAGGGGACAGATTCCCAGAATGAATATCCGTTTGATCTGGCTGTGTTAAAATATAAATTACCGTGATAAGGGTGAGCGAAAAAATTTGTAATGAAATGATCATGATCCCATACTGCGCCGATCTCGAGATTTGTCGCAACTGTTTTAAAACTGATTTTTGCAAACTCTGATTCTGAGACATACGCGTTAAATGCTCCGATGCCGGCATTTAAACCGACAACTTCCGTAATAGGGATCCATATGGGATATTTTTTATTCAGGTCATTATCTCTGTTGATCTTTATTTTCTTCAAATTCTTTAACGGGTCCTGAATTTTGTAAGACTCTTCAAGTGAAAACGGCAGTTCTTTTTTGCTGAAGATGCCGGAATTAATTTTCAAAGATGAATATTCCCCGGCTGATCTGTCGTTTAATTTTAAAATAATTTTTTCAAAGTGATCACTATCCTGAGAATATCCTCTGCCGGAGATCACGGAAATTATAAAAAGAATTTTTAAAAATTTTCTCATTAAGTTGTTACAATATTTTTAGTAAAATGAAAATCCGGCTAATCCAAATACCTGATTCTTATTGAAATCATCACTGCTTTTTGCAATAACCCTGTAGCTGTATCCCACACCTCCGATAAATCTTACTTTACTAGAAACAGCATATTGTCCGATAAGTCTTCCCTGAATTGCAAACTGATGTATCCAGCTGTCTCCTGCAGACTTGTCTTCAAAAATTTCGACATAGCCGGCATTAGGTGTTAAAATAAATTTATCACTTAATTTAAAATCATAGCCGTAATAAGCTCCTATAGAACCTGACTTTGTATTCTCTGTATCAAAAATGTTATAGCTCCCTTCAAGATAAGAAACGAAATTTGCTGCATTGATCTTTAAGCCGGTTGTAAATGCTGCAAAATTACTTGAGAAATTTATCCATGAAGCTCCGCCGTTTTTGGCTGCAATATTTACCGCTCCGATTGGAACACCTTTCTGATAATCAGTTATATTCACAAGACCGAACTGTAAAACATTATTCTCGGAATTTACATTAAGTAGACCTACCTGCACGCCGTTGTTGATTCCCGCAATATTTCCGGGCGCTAATTGTAGACCTCCAAATATATTTGTAACTGCGTTGAATGTAGTACCTATCTGCAAACCTTTTAAATTCCCGCCGACAATATTGGAATTTCCGAGCTGTGCTCCGGAAAAATTATTCCCGGTCATATTCACAACAAGTGAAATCTGGGATCCTTCAAAATTTCCCGCAGTATAATTTGCAGCTCCTCCTATCTGAACTCCCTTCACATTACGGGTTGTAGTATTGTAAATCCCGCCGATCTCAAAACCTGACAGATTTCCGCCATTCATATTTCCGATAGCTGAAACCATAAATCCACCGTAATTCTTTCCTACACTTGTCAGTCCAGCATTTATGTTAACACCATTCATATTATTTTCAGCGCGTGTAAAACCCATACCGGTATTAAAAGTTTTAATACTTCCGATATCCGTATAAAAAAGCGTAAGATTAACATCTGCCATGTCTTTTTCTGAACTGTTGATACTAAGGGCTTTATACCACAGAGAAACATTGAAAGGATATGTTTTTCCCTGTCCCATAATTTTTGTTGAATTAAATATGAGGAGAATTAAAAATATCAGTGAACCTGTAAGTAGTTTTTTAAAAGTCATGTTTATCTGTCAATTCAAGTATAAATTGTATATCTGTATATCAATTTAAATTTGTTGTTAAAATCAATTAATATTTTTTAAAAAAATATTTAGTAGGATATAAAGTTTAATCTAATTTGAAATAAATTTAATAGAAGCTTATACCATTTAAAATTTCACATGATTTTAAGACATACAATCAAAAAAATATAAATAATCTTTTATATATTTTTACATATCTCAAATAATCCGGAGCAATAGAATTAAGAAATTTATAATCCAGTATTTTAAAAAATCAAAAATTTTAAAACCAGTTTATACCAATAAAGAAATTCAATCATTTCGCAAAACAGCGTTTATAAATTTATGTTTCATAAAACAAATGAAGCCAAAAATTATAAAAGCCGTTTTATTTTCTTCTATAGATTTTATGATAAATGCAAAATAATTATTAGACACATATTTTTAAATACTAAATCCGCATAAAATTAAACTATGCAGACAAATTAATATTAAAATTTATACGTCTATTTTTAAAGAAAAATAAATCAGTTATTGAATGATTAATGAATGTCTAAATTAAGATATTACGGAAAAAAAATGAAAACCAATAAATTAAGAGATGAGACTGATGTTTGAAATAAAGAGGTTCTCAGAATTTTTGAATAAAAAAAAATTTCCAGGTTGATTTAAATTGCGGTATGAATTTAAAATCATATTGTACATGCTGTTTTTGATAGCAAACAATAAATTTAAATTATGATCTAAATGGTCATTCTAAAAATAAAGGATATAATTAATTGATAATTTTGAAGAGCTTATTAAAATGACAGAAGTCTGAACGGAAGTGTTAATTTAAAAACATAATCCGGAAATAAATTCTGATCTTTGATAATCTCAAAGGCTTATTCCCGACAATATCTACTGCCGGTAAAATATACCGGCAGCGGATATTTGAAAAAAATAAATTTTACTTAAAATCCGTAATCATTATTTTTTTACAGCTTTTTTTACAGCCTTTTTAACTACTGCTTTTTTAACACCTTTTTTCACTGCAGCTTTCTTAACAGCATTTTTTACAGCAGCTTTCTTTACTACTTTTTTCACTGCAGCTTTTTTTACAGCATTAGTTTTAACAGCTTTCTTAACAGCAGCTTTTTTTACAGCGTTTGATTTAACTGCTTTTTTCACTGCAGCTTTTTTTACAGCTTTCTTAACAGCAGCTTTTTTTACTGGAGCTTTCTTCATTTCTTTAGCCATTTTTTTCCTTTCTTTTTTTGTTAGTTTGAAAATGGAGTTTTTATCCCCTTAATTCAATAATAAAAGACTAGTATAGATAAAAATCAATAATTATGGAAATGTAAGAACCCTTTAAATAAAATTAAGATAAATTTATGATACAGAAAATAAAATTTGCTTATAAAAATACACTCAATCTGCTTTGAAAAAAATCTTGTTGTGTTTGAAAATACTCTTTAACTTGGAAAACGTAACTTCGAAAACTTAAAAAACTTTTTTGATGAAAAAAAAATAAATTTATAGAACTTTATAAAAAAAATTTAATCCAAAAGTAAACAAAATTAAACAAAGATAAAATATCTTCATACAGTAAATCAATTTTTTAAAATTTTAATTTTCTCTTCGCAATTAAACTGTTGTACTTGTATTTCCGGAATTCATCCAATTGATGAATAAAGTATAACCAATTGACATCACGACAGCACCAGTGAAAAGTCCGATAAAGCCTGACAATACGCATCCTCCTATAACGCCGATAAAAATTATTATCATTGGTACAGGCGCATTTTTTCCAAGCATCATAGGAGTTAAAAAATTATCTGAAATACTAACGATCAGAAGTGAAACACTCCATAAAACAGCCGGCATGATTTCTTTTACCGCAAAGAAATATATCATAATGGGAATTGTTAAAATAAAAACAGGCAATTGAAGAACTGCTAATATAAACACTATAAACGCCCATAGTCCGGCATAAGGCACATCTGCGAGAACAAAGACTATTCCGTTTAAAATTGCAAGCACTAATGCTTCACCAATTACTCCTTTCACTACGCTGTTGATGGTTTTCATTGTAACATCGGAAATTTCATCCCCGTATTTTCCGCCGATCTTCCTGAAAAATCTGATCAGGTAATCTCTTATTCCGCCTTTAGATAAAATCACACCTGCTACAACAAGTGATAAAATTATCTGCACCAATCCTTTTGCCGTTCCGATAATACCATTCAATAAATAACTTCCGATATCAAACAACTGGTCTTTATATTTTAAAATCAGTTGTTCAATATTACTGTTTGCGGTTAGCCATAAGCCGTAAATATTCTCACCTATGACAGGCCATTCTTTAATTTCCTGAGGAGGTACGGGAATTTTAAGATTACCATTGTCATAATTTATTTTAAGTATTTTTGTTTCCTGAATTAGCTGATCAATTATTATTCCCGATGGTATGATGATTATGATCAGAACGGAAAAAACAATTAAGATAGAAGCAAGCTTGGGTCTTCCTTTTAATTTTTTTGAAAGTTTGTCATGAATTGAATATAAAGCAAGTGAAAGTATAAGACTCCACAAAATTATACTTGCAAAAGGTTCCATTATCCGGAAGCACCAGATTATAATTCCTAATAAAAAAATCAGTTGAATAACGGTTTCGAAAACTGATATATTAGAAGACCTGTCGATCAAGTTTCAGTTGTTTAATTTTGTTGTGAAAATTACTCTTTATAAAAGTTAAATTAAATGAATATTTTTATTTTTCTTCACAAAAATTTTTTTAAAATAATTTTGCAACATTAAATTAAAAATGTTTTCATAAAAGTTTAAAACAGTTCAATTGTTAATTACAGCAAAATATGTAATTATTTTTTTCGGAATATTTCTTATCGTATCGGGACTTGTAATGTTTTTTGCACCTTCAAAAGCAAGAGGAATTCTGAGGAAAGCCGGAAGTACAAACCTTATTAATTATTCTGAGATCACAATCAGGATGATACCGGCTGCAGGGCTTGTTGTTTATTCTGAACTTTCCAGATACCCTGAATTTTTTTTTATATTCGGCTGGTTCATGCTCTTAACTTCCGTGGTTTTGTTTTTTATTCCGAGAAAAATTCATCATGCTTATTCACTAAAATGTGCGGAATTTTTAAAACCACATTATTTTAAAATGATCTCGCCTTTATCTTTTTTGTTTGGATTGTTTATTCTTTACTGTGTAATTTAGAAATAATTTCCGAAACAGAACTGAAAGAAAAAATTAATTCAGAAATGATAAATACTGACCGGCTTATTTTAGAACCTCTCTCTGCAAATGAAAGCGCTTTTTTAATTGAGTTGATAAATACTGATGGATGGAAAAAATATATAGGGACAAGGAACATTCATACTGCTGAAGAAGCATCAGTTTACATAAAAAAATATTCTGAAGATAAAAATACCAGTATCCTTTCAGTCAAACTTAAAGAAACCAAACTACCGGTCGGAATAATTACCATATTAAAACGGGATTATCTTAAACATAAAGACATCGGGTTTGCATTTCTTCCGGAATATACCAGAAAGGGTTATGCATATGAAGCTTCTAGTGCAGTTTTAAAAGATCTTAAAAAGAAAAATAAAAATGAACTTATTGAGGCAATTACTGTTCCGGAGAATGTGAGCTCGATCAGTTTATTGAATAAACTCGGATTTGAATATGATAAAGAAATTTTAGTCGATAAAAAAACAATGTGTGTTTATATTTTGGATCAGCAAATGAGTTGTTAACAGAATTTTTAATTATAAAGATTGCTGTCTTATAAAATTTAGGTGTGATGTATTATTTAGTGCCTTCCGGAAAACTTTTGTTAATATCATTTTCATTTCATACAGCATCAACTTTTATAAAACAAAATATGATATTTTTTAACATTCCGGACAAAAATGATTTTGTTTATATTAAATCGAAAATTAATAATCGAAGTATCCGGTAAAATTATTATTCCTGCTGATCTGAAAATAAATTTAAATATCAGATCTTATATTTTCTTTTAAAACAAAACCTTAAAATTTAATATGACACATAAGGAAATAGCACAAGCATTTTCAAACGGAAAGTTTGAAGTTACATTTCCTTATTTGGCAGATAACATAGAGTGGATAGTTGCAGGGAGAGAACATTTTAAAGGACGGGAAAAGGTAATTGATAATTGCACTAAGACTGCGGAATATTTTAAAACTGTTACAACTGATTTTAAGATTAATAATATCATAGAAGAAAATCAAATTGTAGTAATAAACGGTACGGCAGAATTCTTAAAAGATGAAAAAAGGCTTGCGTTTATTTCTGCCTGTGATGTGTATGAATTTAATTCTTCAAACAAGCTGGAGAAAATTACTTCATACTGCATTGAATAAAAAATAAAATTTTAATTAAACATAATAATAAAATGACAACACTAAAAAAAGCAAAAGGAAGTAATTATTTAGGAAATCTTTTTATGGTAATATTTTTGTTCTTAACCGTTTCATTTGCATCAGCTCAGGATGCCGATTATGATTTTTCAGGAAACTGGAAATCCAATCAGGGTCCGGTGGTACTTATTTCCAAATCAGGTGACACTTTCAAAGGTGAAAATGTGGAGCACAATAAACTTGTACTTGAAGACTTAAAATATACTGATGGTGAATGGAAAGGTATATTGATAAAACCTCAGGATGGAAGCAAGTATGATTGCACAGCAGTTGTAAAAGGAAATAAATTATTATTTACGGTAAAGAAAGGTATTATGTCCAAAACTATTACGTGGGTTAAACAATAAATTTAATTAAAAATATTTTTTAAAATTACCGGACATATTATAAAGTCTGATTTATAAGTTAAACAATAACAATGATTACAATAGTATTTTCACACGGAGTAAAAGATTTTACGGAATGGAAAAAAGTGTATGATGCAAACGCAGAACACAGGGCAAAAGCCGGGGTAAATGTCACCGGTTTGTATCAGTCAGTAGATGATCCAAACATGGTTACAATAATAGGAAATGTCCCGAGTGTTGAAGATTTTAATAATTTTAATTCAGATCCTGAACTGATATCCGAGATGCAAAAAGCAGGAGTTACAGGAATTCCGGAAGTAAAGATCCTGAATAAAGTTGAATGATTTTTAAATCTATGAAATTTAATCCTGATTATCTCAGAGACTCTGAGTTCCGGGAAAAAAAATAATTTGAACAAAAAAATTGAACTCATTAGGTTATTTCGAAATTCAGTCTTCGCAGCCGGAAAGGGAAATTCAATTTTACAGTAAAATTTTCGGATGGAAATTCATAAAAGAAAATTTTGTACAAATTGAATATTACAGAATTGAAACCGGCAATATAAATGGCGGTCTTCTGAAGAGACCGGCAAAAGTCCCGCCGGCAGAATCAGGAACGAATGCATTTGTTTGTTCGATAGAAGTTCCGAATTTTGATGAGACTGGTAAGCTTATCGAAGATAACGGCGGGTTTATAGCTTTGCCTAAGTTTGCAATTCCGGGTCGTTGCTGGCAGGGTTATTTTATTGATCAGGATAATAATACTTTCGGGATATTTGAAGTTGATAAGAATGCAAAATGAATCTGACCCGGCGAGAGATTCTGAAGTTCAGAAGATATTTACAGAAAACAGTATTACTTTTAATCAAAAATTAATAATAAAATAAAAAATTGTATAATAAAATCAAATGTTTGAAAATTGCGTTTGTATTTTGCGTCATGATTTCTTTCAATTTATCAAACGCACAAAATCAAAATGAAAATAATATGAATAAAAAGGTATTGTTCGTGGTTACAAGCCATGACAAATTAGGAGACACAGGAGAAAAAACCGGTTTCTGGACAGAAGAGTTTGCTGCACCTTATTACGCATTATCAGATGCGGGAGTAATAATTGAGATAGCTTCACCGCTTGGAGGTCAGCCACCCATAGATCCGAGAAGCGCTGAACCTTCATCAGCTACTGAAGACACAAAAAGATTTGATTCGGATAAAGAGCTTCAGAAAAAATTAAGTAATACTTTAATACTATCTGAAGTGAATCAGTCGGATTATGATGCTGTCTTTTATCCGGGTGGTCACGGACCATTATGGGATCTTGCAACAGATAAAAATTCTGAAGAGTTGATAGCATCTTTTTACGAAAACGGAAAGCCCGTTGCATTCGTTTGTCATGCGCCCGGTGCTTTGAAAAATGTAAAAGTGAATGGTGAATATTTAGTTAAAGGTAAAAATGTTACAGGTTTTACAAATACCGAGGAAGCAGCAGTCGGACTGACTGAAATTGTTCCTTTCCTGCTGGAAGATGAACTTCAGAAAAACGGAGCGGAATTTTCAAAAGCTGATAACTGGCAACCGTACGCTGTCGTCGATGGATTACTGATCACAGGTCAGAATCCGGCTTCATCTAAACTAGTTGCTGAGAAATTACTCGAACAATTGAATGCCAATAAATAATCACGCGATTATATAAAAAGTAATTTATTCAACTTTCAAATTTCAACTTTCAACTTTCAACTTTTAACTTTCAACTTTTAACTTTTAACTTTTAACTTTCAACTTTTAACTTTCAACTTTTAACTTTCAACTTTTAACTTTCAACTTTTAACTTTC
>JAGQWH010000145.1 GCA_020437545.1 Ignavibacteriota bacterium | reverse complement strand
AACCCGCCTGTGATAAATTGCCGAAAGAAATTCAGAGTATTGGCGAACAGCAAAAATTTCCTGTCTGAGCCGACCGTCAGTGTTTTTCTGACGGTCGGTGAGTTGAAATTTTTGCCGCCAATACGAATGAATTTCCGGCAATTTATCATAAGCGGGGGAATTTAACCCTAAGAGATTAAAGTGAGTTCCGGACCAGACTCCGCTGTACTTACTAATGATCTTCTTTATGTCCTTTTAGATATTGAAACAATCCAATAAAAAAATTTAAAAGCCGGTCGCAAAACCGGAAATCTGAAATTGTTATATGGCAATTAAATAATTGAGAAAATATCTGAGAATTTTCAGCAAAGATTTTAAATTGAAAAATTATTTTGAAGAAATATATTAATTTAGAGTCATCTTTAAATTAACAAAAGGAAAGAGAATGACAACTATTGAAAAGTAAATGTGTAATATCAAATATCAGTGTTATATATATTTAATTATAACTATTTTAACTTTAAAAATTTGAAAGGAAATATTAGTGAAAACATTTATAACTTCGGTACTTTGTATTTTATTTTTTTCAGCTGAGTCATTTTCTCAGCTATATCAGGGACCCGCAAATGGATCAGTTCCAAACGGCGCTATAGTTAACACGGGTACTTTCATGACTGATATGTCAGGTGAGCCATTACCCCAGTACTTAAAAAAACTCAGAAATAAAGAAAGGATAGAGCCTTATCCTGACAATATAAATACTATTGAGCCAACAGGTCCTGCTGGTTCAAACTATACAGAAGACAATTATCGCGGAACAAATCCTCCGCCGTTACTTCTTAGTTCTTTTCCCGGAGCTCAGGATCCCGGAAATTACATTCCCCCTGACACATACATAGCTGCAGGACCAACACATGTTATGGGAGTTGACAACGGATTTTTTTTCATATGGACTAAAACCGGTGAACTTGTAAATAAAATTAACGCTGATAGCTGGTTCAATTCTGCATTATCAGGAGCTGCAGCATTTGATCCTAAAGTCTCATATGATCATTTTAATAAAAGATGGATAATGGTCTGGCTTGATCAGGATGATGCAACTGCCAGGGGATATTTTTTGATTTCTATATCTGATGATTCGATCCCGACCGGAACATGGTACAACTGGGCTATAAAATCGTCTCTGAACGGAAATACGGAATCAGGATCCTGGGGAGATTATCAGGGTGTTGGATTTGATCAGCAGGCAATCTATCTGACGACAAACCAGTTTGCTTTCGGCGGATCTTTTCAGGGAGCAAAAACAAGAATAGTAGGCAAAGCTCAGTTATATAATAATACTGCCGGACCACTTGTCTGGACTGATCTATGGGATATTCGCGATCCTGTTACTTCGGCAAGAATATTCGGTCACAGACCTTCAATCGTATATGGAAATTCCGGAGAATATTATTCACTGTGTACATCTCCGGCAGCCACCGGAACTTACATGATACTTTACAGGATCGTTAATCCTTTGACCGCACCTGTAATGACAGCCGTAAATGTACCGGTAGTATCTTATTCTTCACCTCCTAATGCAAATCAGCTCGGAGGCAGTACTATACTCATAGAGGGAGGAGGAAGCAGTTTAAAAAATGAACCAACTTTCCGTGACGGATACCTGTATGCTGTCCACGCAGTCAGAACTACCAGCGGATATTCTGCTGTAAGTTATTTAAAACTGGATGTGGCAACTAATACGGCAGTTGAGGATTATTCATTTGGACAGGAAGGTTTCTGGCATACATATCCTGCATTAGCAGTAGATAAAGACAATAATATTGCAATGACTTTTTCCCGTTCAGGGCTGACCGAATACATGGGTGCTTATTATAATACAAGATTAAGTACTGATCCGCAGGGAACATTCAGCGGTACGAGAGTTCTTAAGTCAGGTGAAGCTAATTATGTTAAAGACTTTGGAAGCGGAAGAAACAGGTGGGGAGATTATATGGGAATATGGCTTGATCCTTCGGATCAGAATAATTTTTGGCTCCATACAGAATATTCAAAGTTCCCCTCCAGTACCTGGGCTAATCAGGTTGGTCAGATCAGACTGATTCCTTTTTCTTCAGCAGCTATGTACACTTCAGTTGATTCACTGAATTTCGGAACAAAAGAAATCGGATTTCAGAGCGATACTATGCATTTTTCGATATACAATTACGGGACACCCGCACTTACTATAAACAGTATCACATCTCAGGGAAGCCAGTTTCAGATTCTTAATATGCCAACACTTCCTTCAAGTCTTAATTACAGAGACTCTATTTACCTTAAAGTTTTATATACACCATCAATTACAGGAAATGTGAAAGACAGTATAGTGATCTCCGGTAATTCATCTTCAAATCCTGTTCAGTCAGTTTATTTATACGGCAAAGGATATTTTATAAATCCGGTTCAGGTAAAAACTATGTATGCTGTAACGGGTGCTTTGTCAAATGGAATCTTAATGACAATTAATTCAGCTACCGGTGTTGGTACATCTGTAGGTGAATCCGGATTTACACAGCTAAATGGTTTAAGTATCCGGCCTTCGAATAATGAATTGTATGCTAGTATTTCTAATTCACCTGTAACTCAGCTGGTCAGAATAAATTCCACATCAGGAGATGCATACAACACTTCTCCGATACCTATAGCAGATATCCGCGCAATAGCATTTGATCTGAATGATCTTCTTTACTGCTCATCTACTAACGGTAAGCTGTACAGTTATAATGTTACTTCAGGAGATACAAATTATATAGGTTCTACAGGAATCACAAATCTGTTTGGCCTGAGTATAAATCCGGTAAATGGATCTCTCTGGGGAATCAATGTAACCGGAAATGTATACAAGATCAATAAACTTGATGCAAGTTCGGCTGCAATCGGCTCTACAGGCAATTCGCCAAATACAGCTATGGCATTTGATAAAAACGGAGTGTTATATGGACTTGCGGGTATTGGATCACAACTCAACAGGTTGATCTCCATAGATACGACAAACGGTGCAGGGACATTGATAGGAACAAATATTGGATTCGCTTCAGCAAACGGACTTGCTATTTCTCCCGACATAGTCGGTATTCAGAATATCACTACCGGCATTCCGGAAAGATATGAGCTGTATCAGAATTATCCGAATCCGTTTAATCCTTCAACTTCGATTAAGTTTGACATTCCAAAGACTGAAAAAGTTCAGCTTATTGTTTATAATATGCTTGGAAAAGAAATTACAAAACTTGTAAACGAAAGACTTGTAGCCGGAACTTATGAATATAAATTTGATGCTTCATCATTATCAAGCGGTGTATATTTTTACAGACTCGCATCCGGTAATTTGAGTTTCACAAAACGAATGCTTTTGATAAAATAAAAAACTTTTCATTTGCCGTTGGCTAAGTACTCTCCGTTGGCTAAAGCCAACGGTAATGAAATCAGGTAATTTCTTTTAATTAATAAATTTGATGCTGCCGTTAGTTAAACTGACAAGTTCAGTTTTCAGCTTTTCAATTTTAGACAATCTGACTTCCAATATTAATTTACATTTTTCATCTGATTTGTTTTCGGAAAGTTTTATGTTTTCGGATTCAATTAGATTCATCACTAAATTCATAAAAGTGTAATCAAATTCGATCTTCACCTTTTCTGTAATCAGTTTCTCAATGATCTCAGCTTTGCTCAGACATAGATCAGCTGCTTCTGACATAGCCCTTCGAAGACCGCCGACACCAAGCTTAGTTCCGCCGAAGTATCTTGTAACGATCACCATGACATCAGTCAGATCAAGTTTATCGATCGATTCGAGAATAGGTTTACCCGAACTGCCCGACGGCTCGCCGTCATCCGAAAATTTAAAATCATTTTTATCAATACCAAGCCTGTATGCATATGGATGATGAGAAGCGTCATAGTATTTTTTCTTAACTTCATTGATGAATTCAGTTATCTCAGAATGATTATTGACGGGAAATGCCTGTGAAATGAATTTGGATTTGGTGATCTTTATTTCAGCGGATGAAGGTGCTTTTATTGTTAGAAATGAATCAACCATGTGAACTAGTATTGGGTATTGAGTATTGAGTATTGAGTATTTAGTATTTAGTATTTGGTATATTTGAAAAATTTAATAATTTTTTTAACATTCTATGCTTTACATAACTCATATCTCATAACTCATATCTCATAGCTCATAACTCATATCTCATATCTCATAACTTGTAACTCTTAATTAGAAATCCTCCATCCTTCTTCACCTATAAGCGGTACGAATTTAAAATCCTTAAAAGTTTTGAATTTATATTTTGGTTCTTTTATGTTAGGATCTTCATTTTCCAGTTTAATAACAAGTACAAGTTTTTGCAGAGCTTCATCCCCGACCGGTATTACCATTTTGCCGCCTGTCTTCATTTGTTCAAGTAATTGTTTTGGAATAACGGGGCTGCCGGCTGTCACTATGATCTTATCAAACGGGGCATTCTCTGCCCATCCTTTTGTACCGTCGTCAATTTTCAGATGTACTCTGTATCCAAGCTTTCCCAATTTATCTTTTGCAAGTTCTGACAGTTCCTTTATCCTTTCCACCGAATATACATCGGCTCCCATTTCCTTTAATACTGCAGCCTGATAACCCGAGCCTGTTCCTATCTCAAGCACTTTATCACCGGGTTTCACTTCTAAAAGTTCGGTCATGAATGCAACCGTGAATGGCTGAGAGATTGTCTGATTTGAATTCAAAGGTAATGCTATGTTCTCGTATGAGTATTTTTTAAATTCATCTTTCACAAACAGTTCTCTTTTTACATTCGTGAGAGCTATCAATACTGACCGGTCTTTGATACCCAGATTTTGAAGTTTTTTTACAAGCTCTTTTCTGTGAATTGTATTAAGATCCATTATTTTTCTTCTTCTTTTTTCTCTTCTGCTTTTTCTTCTGCTTTTGCTTCAGCTTTATCTTCAGTTTTATCTTCTTTGATTATTTCTTTGTTAATATCAGAAACATTTTCTTTCTTTGATTTTTTACCATCAAAATCTTCACTGCCGGTTTCTTCAAAAATATTTTTCATCGAACTGGCTACCGAAGATTTACCCATGGATTTTCTGAGTCTTTCTTTAAGTTCATCTATATCTTTATAAAACGTCAGCTTACCGTCTTCGGCAACAGATACAACTTTATTTTCTTCAGAAACAATGACTGAGACTGCATCCGATACTTCCGTTATACCTATACCCGCTCTGTGTCTTGTGCCAAGATTTTTATTTCTGATAGTTTCGGGGTCAGATAAAGGAAGCAGACATCTTGCGGCTTCTATTCTGTCATTCTTGAAAATTACAGCTCCGTCGTGAAGCGGAGATTTCGGATTGAAAATTGAAATAAGAATTTCCTTTTTTATCTTTGCATGGATCGCATCGCCCGTTTCAATTACACTTTTAAGACCGGTCGTTCTTTCAATTACCATCAATGCACCCCATCCTCTTCCGACCATATCATAACATGCTTCTGCTATCTCATTTACATTTTCATCTACATTTGATTTGGTGAAGATCCTTGCAACTTTTGTTTTACCTATCAGAAGAAGCAATCTTCTTATCTCCGGCTGGAATAAAATTATAAATGCAATAACCCATATCTCCGTTAGTTTACCTAATATCCAGCTGGTCGCCTGCATGTTTAACAACTGCGCTACAAATGCCGAAGCGATGATTATTACCAATGCAAAAAATATCTGTGAAGCGATCGTACCTTTCATTACAAAATAGAGCTTGTAAAAGACATATGTGACAATTAGTATATCAACTATGTCTATCAGCTTAACGGATATAAAACCTATATTAAAAAGCTCCATTTTTTATTTGTATATGATAAAAGATTTATTCAAAAATAAATATTTTTCGTGATATATTTTCCCGTCAGGAAATAATTTTTTCAATTCTTTTTGACTCAACAGTTTTATTGACGATGCAAGCTCAAACGCTTTAACTTTATCCGGCTGTCTATCATACCACCCGAGATCAAATTTCTTTACCAAAGCTGCTCTTAAATTCAATGGTAAATACTGAAAAAAAGGAAACAGAAAATGCGGCTCTATGGGAAAATAATAATTTGGTGTCTGTATAAAATAATGTTTCCCTATTCTTCTGATATCTTCTGCTAATTTTATCTGTAAGTCTTCAGTGTTTATATGTTCGATCAGACTGTTAGAATATACAATATCAAATTCTTCATCTTTAAAATCACTCAGATCGGTTACGTCTTTTTTCAGATAAATAAAATTATCCATGCCTGAGAGATCCTGACTTTCCGTATTAACTATTGTAATCTGAAAATTCTTATCATTGACAAAACCCGATTTCCTCCAGTGATAATCACTTCCGCCGAGATCAAGTATTGTTAAAGGAAACGGTTTATTTAATTTTCTGCAGAAATCTCCGAAAAATTCAAACCGCTTTTTCCTCGATATCTCAGAGACAGAATTCTCATTTTTTTGATTTGCATTAAAAAGAAAATAAGATTTGATCTTTCCTGACATACTTTAAAATTAAAGATCTATTCCGATAGCTCCAAAAAAATATGAATCACTGGTTTTCAGATTATCAGTAATATTATTTATCATTCTCAGTTCATAATTTCCTGTAATATATAACTGCCTGAGCGGCTCCCAGTATATTCCGATATTTATCAGATCCCTGTTGATCCTTACCCCGTCTAAAAATTTATTGGTTCGTAAATATGCATCACCCAATCCGAAATTTATATTGCCGCCGTAGTTAGCCTGCAATACGCCGTTTGAATCAACGACTATTCCTTCACCCGATCTCTGATGTCTGTATAAAAAATTTACCTGTAATCGGTTTGTAATGTCATAAACTATCTTTGCAGCTATTTCATCTGAATTCGGAGGAAGTGAATGACCGAGTGATCTTGAATAATTTGTATAAGTGCTTTTATTATATCTCTGTGAATAAACGAACGGGTCCAGATGAGTGAATTCTATAGCTACATCCATATTCCAGGAATTTGTCCATAGACCTCCGAGCTGATATCCGAATTTATTTTCATTCAAAGAATCATTAACTGTAATCGTTCCGAAAGTGAGATCATCAATTAAAAGCGATCCCTGGAAAGATAGATTTTTAACAGGAGTAATTTCTGTCTCAATTCCCAGCAGAGAATTATTCTCTGTTGACTGCTGCTCTCCTGAGCTAAGATCAGCAGAGATCAGAAAGCTTATAGGATTGAGATAGGTAAAACTGAACGGTTGTTCGCTGATCACAATAGTTTCCCATAAACCTATTCTGAAAGCATCGGAAAAATTAATATTCAGATTATGAGTTGCAATACTTTTTGATGACAACGGACGGGCTGTTATGTATGGATATATCCCAATTGAATCGCCCTTCAGACTTCCGTAAGTAAATGAATAATTTACTGCTTTATAACTTAGATCAAGCTTGCCGTAACTGAACGGCAATCCGTATTGAGACATGAATAATTTATCAATATAACCATAGCCGATTGTCATTGGACTATTCCCGAAAGTCAGAGCAAGCCAGTCAAGCTCTGTCTGGTATCTGAGATAACCGGTATAAGTATTAAAATTATCTTCATCAATATTAACGTTCATTGGTCCGTTCAATATCGTATCATCATTGATCTGATAATTTTCAATATAGTTGAATTCGAATGGCGAGATCTCTTCTGCTACTCTCAGATAATATGCTACACTGTTTTTAATAGTACCCCTGACGGAAAATCCATACTCTCCGGAAAGATCAGAATTATTGCTTACCGAATCTCCGTTTGCAGATTCTCCCGATATAACACCAAAGACGTCACCGAAAAATGTTTTATTGGAATCAGCATAAAAATAAATATGCTTTTGTTTGTATTGATCTGTGAGACTGTTCAATCCTGATTTGGTAAACAGATCTCTCTGATTTGCTGTCTGTCCAGTCATATCATATTCAAATTCAACTTCATAATCCCTCAGAAATTTTTTATCCGTAGCGGTTAACTTTGACTGATTATTTTTAATTGTTTTAAGAAACCCGGCAACTTCGCCTCTGGACAATGGGCTTATTGAAGAATTGTATCCTGGAATGACATCCTTGAGCTGCATTCTCTTTAAAAAATTGTATACCGGATTACGGATCTCAACCAGTTCGACCTGAGCAAAAGATGAACCGAGAATAATGAAGAAAAAACCAATAATTAAAAATAATCTCAACTAAAATTTTTATTTCGGTCAAAGTAATTAATTTAATTAAGGATTTAAATGTAGATGTGAAGGTAAGTGCAGTTAGATTTATTTTGCCTCGAATCCGCCGCGGCGGATCTATGGCTCAAAGGGATACAAAAGGTTACATTGAGAATTTAAAAATTTTATTTATTAATGAGTAAATTTCAATGACTTATGAGAATACTTTTAAAGCATTTCTTAGAGTCTTAGAGACTTTGAGGCAAAGTGGAAACTAAGTAATAAAATCTATTCATTTAATTTCAAAACGCAATTAGGTATATTGTATGTCAAATGAATAACGAAGAAAATACAGTTAATCCGGATCTTGTACCTGATAAGATCAGCAGCATATACAAAGGCAAAGACTATCAGGCGCGTCTCAATGAATTCGAAGGTCCGCTTGATATACTTCTGCATTTTGTGAAAGTCGATGAACTCGATATATACAACATTCCTATCTCCAAGATCACAAAGGATTTTCTTGATTATATTAATTACATGTCACTGCTTGACATTGAGCTTGCAGGCGAATTTCTTGTAATGGCTTCTGAACTTATGAAGATCAAAGCACGGATGATGATCCCGCAGATAGATATTGAAGGAAATGTAATAGAAGAGGATCCGAGACTTACACTTGTGAGAAAACTTCTTGAATATAAAAGATTTAAGGATATTTCAATGCAGATATCCGAATTAGAAGAAGAGCAGCGCAAAAAGTTATTCAGAGGAAATACCGATAATGATTACAAAGAATCAGAAACTAAATTAGAAATTGACCCGAGTCTGAAAAATGTCACGATCTTTAATCTGATAAAAGCATATAAGAGAGCGATCAGTCAGATCCGTAAAGAGGTTGTTCATCCTATTGAACTTCATGACATTACCCCTGAAAATCAAAGAGATTATATTCTTCAGGCTATTGATGAAAAGACGGAGATCGAGTTTCTTGAATTCATTGCTCCTATTGAAATGAGATTAAAAGTGATCTGCATCTTTCTTGCAATACTGCAGCTTGCGCTTGAGGGAGAACTGGAGATCGTAGTAGACAATTCTGATATGACAAAGTTTTTTATAAAAAGAAGAACCGGTTTACCTGATGTAATAAATTAATAAAATTTTCCAAACTTATTTTCAGAAATCCTCACATCTTAAAATTCATATATATTTGGTAAGCACAGAAATAAAAAATATAGTAGAGTCAATTATCTTTGCATCCGAAGATGAGATCGCTTCAAGACAGATAAAAGAGATCATCGATAAAAGCGGATTGCGTGTAAGCATTGCAGAGGTCGAGGAATCAGTGACTTTGCTGAATGAAGAATATATAACAAATAATAAGTCTTTTGAAATACTGAAGATAGCCGGAGGATATTCATTTGCAACAAAAAAAGAATACGGCAGATTCATAGGAAAACTTTTCGAAGACAAGCAGCGAAAGAAACTCTCGCCTTCAGCGCTTGAGACACTTGCTATCATTGCTTACAAACAGCCGATCACGAGATCCGAAATGGAATTCATCCGGGGAGTGAATGTGGATTATATTGTAAATTCACTTATGGAAAAAGAGCTGATCACTATTCAGGGCAGAGCTGATTCTCCGGGAAGACCTATTTTATATGCAACAACAAAGACATTTCTGAAAGTCCTCGGACTAAATGCAATTGAGGATCTTCCGAAATTAAAAGAGATAAATGAGATTCTGAAAGATCAGGAAATTGAAGGGATCACCCAGGCGGATATTGATCTGTTTAATTCTTTTAATGATAATGAACCTGTAAAGGGATCTGAAGAAAGTCATCAGCTTGAATTGATTTCTTCTAACGAGACAGAAACAGATACAGAAACAGATGCTGAGAATGAAGAAGAATCAGAAGAATCTATTTTGATAGAAGATTATGTAGATAAAAATGATGGAAGTGAAGATTCAGATGATGAAGATTCAGATGATGAAGATTCTGATGATGATGATTCAGATGATGATGATTCAGATGATGATGATATAGATGATGAAGATATAGATGATGAAGATATAGATGATGAAGATATAGATGATGAAGATATAGATGATGAAGA
>JAGQWH010000144.1 GCA_020437545.1 Ignavibacteriota bacterium | reverse complement strand
CATTTTTCAAAAAATATTCAAATTAACATTGATTAAAATTTTCAGGACAATTATATTTGTAATTCTTTGGACAGTAGCTCAATGGTGGAGCATTCGGCTGTTAACCGAAGGGTTGCAGGTTCAAGTCCTGCCTGTCCAGCTTCAGATCCCGGATAAGTTATCCGGGATCTTTTTTTATATCCAAATCCTCGTCATAAAATTCTTTTTTCAATACAGGCAGTTTAAAATGGTTTTATAAGAGTCCGGATTAATTCATATCAAAAATGAATTGATATAAATCAAATGTTAGATTATATTTGCAATGTTAAAAATGGCGGGTATAGCTCAGTAGGTAGAGCGTCAGATTGTGGTTCTGAATGTCACGGGTTCGATCCCCGTTACTCGCCCCAAAACACATAAGCTTATACACATTTCTTCAGATTGATTATAAAGACATCCCGGCTGAAATACCCTCTTCAATAGTTTGATCCGAAATCATTTTACTTATGATTATTTAATTTTACTTTGTTTGAAAATTTTATGTTATCATATATTTGAAAATGATTTTATTTTGAAAATGCATTTATACAGAAATCAGTATAGCAGAATATAAATTCTGATTTTAAATTTTATTTATACATCAATTTTATTTTTAACCACATTAAAGTTACTTATATTTCTTTCCTTGAATAAGATACTATTAATAATTAGTTTATTGCAATATATATGATGAATTCAACAACAAATAAAGAATCGCAGAAGGAACTTCAGTCATCAGACAACTTTGATGAAAACGAGAACGACAGGAGTGAAGATAGTATTGATAGTGATGAAGATATAGATCAGGATGATAGTCAGGACACTGATCAAAACGACGGGAATGAAGAAGAGAATGAATATGATGACGATAACAGCAGCAAACCCGAACAACTTCCTGAAGCGGAATTAAAAAAGAGAAAAGAGGATTTCGATGCTGAGGCGATGCCTCACATGAAGCTGTTACATAATTATGCATACAAGATCACCGGCAATCAGCTTGATGCTGATGATCTGCTTCAGGAAACTTTTCTGAGAGCTTTCAGATTTTTTGATAAATTTGAAAAAGGAACTAATTGTAAAGCATGGCTGTTCCGCATAATGAAAAATTTGTTCATTAATAAGTACAGAAAAAATCAGAAGGAACCGGGCAAAGTTGATTATGATGATGTTGAAAATTTTTACGACAGCATCAGATCAGAAAAAATTGACAGTTCAAATCTGCAGGAGAAAGTCTTTGCAAACCTGCTGGATGATGATATGACAAATGCTCTGAATTCACTTCAGGATGATTTCAAAACTGTAGTTATTCTTTGTGATCTCGAAGGATTAAGCTATGAAGAAATAGCTGATTTTGTTCAGTGTCCGATCGGCACTGTAAGAAGCAGATTACACAGAGGACGGAAAATGTTACAGCAAAAATTGTATGATTATGCTAAAGATAAAGGCTATGATGTAGAAAATAACCTGATCACATAATTCATAAATCAAACAATATCATATAAATCTTTTTACAAACTAATTACAATGTCTGATACAAATCCTAACAGTGAGGATAAAAAAACTTCTGACAATAATGAAACAGGTAATGATTCTGAATCCAGATATGAATTTATTACCGCGTTTATTGATGACGAAATAAAAGACCCTCAGGAAAAAAAGAAAGCCGAAGATCTGATAAATTCCAATAACGATTTTTATAATCGTTATCTATCGGAAAAATATATAAAAGAAAAATTAAGAAGCAGTATCCCTCAAATAGAAACTCCGGTTTACCTCTATAAAAATATCGGTGAGCAGATCGATCAGTATATAAAGAAATCAACCATACCGGAACCTGCAATCCCGGATTCAATGATACAGGCAAATGATTTAAGTAAATCACATCTTAAAAGAAATCTGATATATGCATCCTTCGCTTTTGTTGCATTGATACTATTCTCATTATTTTTAAACAGTTATTTTAAGAATAATCCTGATTTTCAGGAGAATGATCTTGTAGCAGTTTCAAGAAAAGTTTATGACAGGGTTATTGACGGTAAAACCGAGCTTCATTTTAAATCTGGTGATCCCAAGCAGCTTTCAGATACCATGAATAAATATCTGGATTTCAAAGTATTCATTCCCGATGTAAAAGATGCAACTCTGATCGGCGGAGATTGTGAAGAAATAAACGGTGAGATGATCGCTCATTTTGTTCATAAAAAAGGAAACATAATCATATATACTTTGCAGGCTGACAAGCAGGAAGTTTTAAACAACCTCGATAAAATTATCCTTCAGGATAATTTCAAAGAAAATGTTAAAAGCGGCAAGAACTGGTTTCCCTGCAGTAAAGAACCACATAAAACAGCAGTAATATGGTTTAAAGATAATGTTATCTGCTCCTCTGTAGCAGACATGGAGCCAAAAGAGATTTCAGTAGTACTTTCTAATTATAAATAAAATATAAATAAATGAAAAATTTAAAAATTCTATCGGTTTTAATTTTAGGACTTGTGTTTTTGTCATCATGCAATAAAGAATCAGTTGATCAGAAATCAACTGAAAAATTAAATGAAAAAAAAGAAGCAATATCTGATCAGAAAACCACTGAAAACAAACAGGTCTCAACAGAAAAATCCAATCTTGAATTATATAAGATCGAAAAAGTAGATAAAAGCAGCGGTAAGAAAGTTGCTCCAAATTTTACCTGGATGAAAGACGGTAAAGAAGTCTCTCTCAAGGATATGAAAGGAAAAGTTGTACTGGTAAACCTGTGGGCAACTTGGTGCAAACCCTGTATAAAAGAAATGCCTGACCTTTCGGCTATTTCTGAAGAGCTTAAAGGTAAAGATTTTGAGATGATTGGTGTAAATGTATTCCAGCAGAATGGTTCTAAAAAGGTTGAAGATTTCCTTGCAACCAATCCTGTTTCTTATACAATCCTTGACGGAAATCAGGAAGTTGTAGATGCACTTGGAGAAGCTGACGGTGCTCTTGTAGAAGCTGTGCCTACTACTTTTTTAATTGATAAAAACGGAAAGATCGTGGAAACCATTATAGGCGGAAGAAATAAAGAAACATTCATGGCTTCCATAAATAAGTATCTGAACTAAAATTCATTAAAGTATAGTTTAATTTAAAACTCAGGGATATAATTTACCCTGGGTTTTTTCTTTTTAATTTTCAACTCTTTCTTATTTGAGTAAGACAAAAATAATCTCAATATTCGGCTCAACAGGTTCTATAGGATGCAATTCTTTAAATGTAATTGACAATCTTATAAAGAATAATGAAAGTATTGAATTAAAATATCTTACCACCTACAGCAGTATAGAAAAACTTGCCGAGCAAATTGCAAAATATTCCCCTTCAGGCGTAGTTATAGTAAATAAAGATGCTGCTGATAATTTCAGAAATAATTTCAATTTCAAAGATCTTGAAATTTTATCTGGACGAGAAGGACTAATGGAAATCGCAGGAAGAGATGACAATAATTTCATGATCAATGCACTGGTTGGCATTTCAGGACTAGAACCTACTATTGATGCCATCAGATCCGGAAAAGACATTGCTCTTGCCAATAAAGAAACTCTCGTAGCTGCCGGTGGCTTTGTAACTGAGCTTTTAAAAAAGCACAACACGTTATTATTTCCTATTGACAGTGAGCATTCCGCCATACTCCAATGCATTCAGGGTGAGAATCCAAATTGTGTAAGCAGTATTATATTAACAGCATCAGGAGGACCATTCAGAAAATATTCAATTGATGAGCTGGATAATGTTTCTATAGAGGATGCTTTGAATCATCCAAACTGGAAAATGGGTAAGAAAATCACGATTGATTCGGCTACAATGATGAACAAAGGTCTTGAAGTAATTGAGGCAAAATGGCTCTTTGATATTGACGTAAACAATATAAAAGTTCTTATCCATCCCGAATCGATTATACATTCGATGGTTGAGTTTAATGACGGATCAGTAAAAGCTCAACTGGGTATTCCTGATATGAAGATACCTATTCAGTATTCTCTGACCTTTCCTGAAAGAGTCAGATCAGATTATCCTAAAATGGATTTCCGGAAATTCAGTCAGCTGAATTTTGAAGAGCCTGATCTTCTGAAATTTAAATGTCTTCAAATCGCATACGATGTACTGAATAAAGGCGGGATCTATCCTGTAATATTAAATTCTTCAAATGAAATCGCCGTGGATTTATTTTTAAAAGACAGAATCAAATTCAAAGATATTCCGTATCTGATCCTTAAGCAGCTTGATGATTATAATGGATCGGAAGAATTATCTATCGGGAATATCATTGAAACGGATTTACTTATCCGAAATAATATGAACAGGGAATTTGTCACATAAAACTAAAATTTTGGATGTAACAGATTTTTTAACTTCAAATTTCTATATATAAAGATTAAATTACTTTTTATCACGAATATTTAACAACTAATGGAAACAATAAACACGATATTTTATTTTTTAATAGTAATAGGAATTCTTGTATTCATTCATGAATTAGGACATTTTCTAGCTGCACGGTTTACAGGCATGAGAGCTGAAGTATTTGCTCTTGGAATAGGCTACAGGCTTTTCGGATGGAACAGGATTAACGGTTTTACTTTCGGAAAGATGGATGAGGAGATCGATCTCGGAGATAATACAGATTACAGGATATGCGCTTTTCCGATCGGAGGATATGTAAAAGTATCAGGAATGGTAGATGAAAGCATGGATAAGGATTTCATTTCAAAAGACCCGATGCCTTATGAATACAGGGCTAAACCGGTATGGAAAAGAATGATAGTCATAACAGCCGGTGTAATCATGAATTTTCTTCTTGCCTTCCTTATATTCTATTTCCTTACTTTAGCAAAAGGTAAAACAATAACAGATACTACCACTATTGGTTATATAGCCCAGCAATCCCCTTCAAGTAATTCAGATCTGAAGATCGGTGATAAAATTCTGAGCATAAATAATACTGAAGTAACCTCCTGGGATCAGATTCAGGCTCAGTTATATTTTGAAAATTTAGGAGAACCTTTAACTATTCTAGTAAACAGAAACGGTTCTGATCAGATAGTAAGTATACCGAAGGATAAGGTTGGCGATCTGACAGAAAGGAATTTTGGAATATTTCCTGAAGGCATGACAGCTGAGATCGGCGAGGTAGTTCCGGGAAGTCCTGCAGAATCCTGCGGCTTGCAGAAAGGTGATCTTTTAACGGGTATAAACGGAATTGATCTTATCAGTTCACAGCAGGTCACAGATCTAATAAGAGAAAATGCAGACAGACAATTTGTAGTAGAATGGAAAAGAAATTCGGAAACAATGAGCTGCGAGATAAAACCATCTGCAGATTCTACGATTGGCGTAATGATAGCTGCAAAATATACCGGACCGACAAAAGAAATAAAGTATAATGTAATTTCGGCAATACCTAAAGCAGGATACGATATGTATCATTACGGCATAGAATTATTTTTCAAATCGATAGGTAAAATAATCAAAGGTGATGTAGAATTTAAAAAAGCGATCGGCGGTCCTGTCAAAATAGCACAGGCATCTGCTCAATCTGCTGAAGGCGGAATTTATACATTCCTTGGATTCTTAGCTCTGCTTTCAATTTCACTTGCAGTAATTAACATACTTCCCTTCCCTGCTCTTGACGGCGGACATCTTATGCTGCTTATTTATGAGGGAATTGTAAGGAAGCCTGTTCCATATAAAGTTCAGATAATCTTACAGAATGTTGGATTTGCTTTGTTACTTGCGTTTATGATTTTTGTGATCTACAATGATATAATTTCAATAAAGTAATATTTTATATATTCTTATCTTGAAATCAATATTCTAAAGCAATATATTAGTTAAATTTTTTTCAGCTGAATACCCGGAAGGGTGGGTGAGTGGCTGAAACCAACGGTTTGCTAAACCGTCGTACGGGTCAAACTGTACCGAGAGTTCGAATCTCTCCCCTTCCGCAAAAAAGTCTCAGAGAATGATCTTTGAGACTTTTTTTTATTCAATAAAATCTTAATCTAATACTCCTGACCTATGATCTTAAAATAAAAAAAGCCGGAAAAAATATTTCTCCGGCTTTAATACCTAATACCTAATACCTAATACCTAATACCTAATACCTATTTAACAAGCATCATCCGTTTCACAATTCTTTGCAATTCACTTCCGGATTGAAATTCGATCGTGTAAAAATAAATTCCGCTTGAAAGATTTACAATACCGCTGTTTGCTGAGAAATTTCTTGAATAATAACCGGCTGACATCTCTTCATTGATCAGAGTATTGACCAATTTTCCGTTTACATCATAAACACTTAATTTAACTTTCCCATTTTCCGGTATTTCAAAATTGATCTTTGTTACAGGATTAAACGGGTTTGGATAATTTTGTGATAGAGTGAATTTTGACGGAACTCCTATTTCAACTCTTTCATCAAGCACGTGATAAATGTAATTACTGTTAAAATCAATTTGCTTTAATCTGTACATGTAAACACCGGTTTGCAGATCTCTGTCTCTGAATTTATAGGTCTTAAGATTATTTGTTGTACCATTCCCTGAAAGATATCCAACTGTCAGGAAAGGAAGTACGCTTGGATCATCTATTTTCATATCTGTTATATCTATTCTCTGTATTTCGAACCGATCATTATTCGTTTCACCGACAGTGGTCCAGTCAAGAATAACTTCATTCTTAATGGTTGTAGCAACAAAGTCAGACAACTCCACGGGAAGCAGTGTATAAGCATGAATTGTACCTTTCATTACATCTGAGTTGAATACAGAAAGGTAATCATAATCGCCCGGGATTTTCACGACATATGAAAATTCATTATTGGAATTTTCAAGAACTACATTCCATGGAATAGCTCCAACGGGAAGAGAAGTACCGGGATAATTACCATCACAGGTAACCGAATTTATCCGGGTACCTTTTAATTTCCAGATTACTGTATCACCAACATTTACATTAACATAAGACGGGTCAAAAGAAAGATCTGCAACTGTGATATTCACAATTGCAGATCTTGAAATTCCGGCATTTAAGATAAACATAAACACGCCAAGGTACAAAAAAACTTTAATCGGGGTATTGCATTTTCTGAGTTTCATTTTACTTTTTTAAAAATTTTAAAAAACTAAAAATATTATTTCAGTAAAATCAATTTCTTTGTATCAGTGAAGTTCTGATTGTTATTACCTGTAACAGTAAGTCTGTAATAATAAACTCCTGATGTAAGATTTGCACCGGTGAACTCTGAAGAATATGATCCTCTGTTTAAATTCTGATTTACCAGTCTTGATACTTCTTTACCTAAAGAATTATAGACAGTCAGATTTACAAATCCTGCATCCGCAATATCAAACTTGATAGTAGTAGTCGGATTAAACGGATTAGGATAATTTTGTGAAAGTTTGTAACCATCGGCTATGTTACTTGATACATTTCTGACATCTGTCACTATATCCGCCCATGAAGTACCTACTCTGAAACCGTCAACTTGTGCGGTTGGTGCATTAGATGCACTTCCCTGTCTCAATGCAATTCTTCCAATGATATTATCAGAAGCAGTTCCTGTAACAGGACCTATTGTAGCTGTTGAAGGCTCTGTTGAAGGAATTCCGGACGAGAATATATAAACAAAAATCTCGGCATCATCTGATGCTGCAGTATTATACTGATACTTTACAACTGCAAGATATGTCTGACCTAGATTATATGAATTTGGAGTTAAGAAAATTCCACCTGCAGTAGCAGTTGATTTACTGACACCAAATCTTAGACCGGCACTGTCTCTTGCATAAAATCTGGATGTATACAAAGTAGTACTCGTTGGAGGCAAGAAAGCAAAGAAATAATCACCTGCTGACTGAGCAGCTGATACGTTAACCATAAATGATGCATATACAGCACCTGTAGAGACACTGTCAGACATATCCTTGTACATATCTTCTCCGGTATTAAGTACTGTTGTGGCATTGCCGATATTTGACAAAGGATATCCCTGATATACAAGACCGGGAGCTGTGACCATTAGTGGATTGACAGCACTGTTGATCCAGTTCCAGCCATGCGCTCCCAAAGAATCTCCTGCGGGATAATCAAAATTTTCCGTAAGTAATGCATTTCCGTTTCCGGAAGTTGCAACAAAAGATCCCATCATAATAGCAGAATGAGGAGTACACTGATAATTGTATGTACCGGCAACAGTTACAGCATAAGAAAAAGTCTGATTTGCGCTTGTCATTGGAGAATTCCATGAAGCAGCTCCGTTTGGAATTGTAACGCTTGTAGTGGTATGACTTCCGTCAATCCATTGCCATTTTACTGTATCGCCTACTGCAACAGATAAAGTATTCGGAGTAAACTGAAAACTTGAAACAGTAACAACATGAGTTGTAGCCAGTGAAACAGAACTTAAAAGAAATACCGAGAGTAGAATAATTGCATAATTAATAATACCTGATCTCTTTTCAGAATTGTAGAAATTAAATTTCATAATAAATAATTTTTTAATTAATAAAGAATTTTAGTTAATAACGAACAAAAAATTTGAAGTATATATAAATAAGAACTGTAGTTTTGAATACTGTTATAAAAATGCATTGCTTAATGATTTTATATTAATGAAAATAAAATCAATTACCAATTCAAAATTTAATTTAGAACAAAAATAGTGAGGCATTTTATACCTCACTATTTAAATTTATAATACTGCTTTTTTATAATGGTGTAACTGAAGAAACAAAAATTGATGCATTGTTATAAACTATAAGAACATCAGCAAGATTAACCTGATAATCCCCGTTTACATCTGTGTTAACATATCCTGATGTAAAACCTGATGCTGCATTCAGAGTTGTAATAAGATCTGTCAGATCAACAATACCATCCTGATCTGTATCACCATTATAAATGGTGTAAACTCCAGCATTCAACTGTTGATTATTTCCATAAGCCTGTGAAGCTGCTGATGTAAAGTTATAAGTTCCTCCTGCGCGAGTTATGTTTTGTCCGCCATTTTTAGACCATGTGGCAATTCCGTTTCTGGTTTGCGGGCTTTTTCTGTAAACAACGTCAAAATAATAATTTCCGTCAGGAGCATTGTCAAATTCAAAATTTCCCGTCAGACTGACTGAATCTACTACAGATACTGCAGAATCCACCACATTAAAAGGTGAACTTCCGTTTCTCAAATATACAATCACAGTATCGCTTAAATTAAGAGTACCCGAACCTGAATTATATAATCCCTGAATGGCAAGTTTTATATTCCAGATCGAAGGATTCCATGCGCCGGTAACCCTTATTCCGTCAACAGTTGCAGCAGGAGTCAATGAACTCCCTGAAGCTCCCTGTCTTAAAGCAAATCTTCCAAGGTCAGGAGATACGTCATTCTGAGTAGTAGTAATTGGTCCGACAGTCGGTGCAGGTTCATTTACCGGTATAGCTCCGTCGAAAACGAATAAACTTACTTCATCATCTGTATTTGTTCCCGAGTTGAATTTATATTTTACGACAACAACATAAGTTGACCCATAATTGTATATAGAATCAGAATAAGCTGCAAAAATAGTAGCATTTGTTGAAGATTTACTTACTCCGAAAGCAACTTTTCCGTTTGATGCAATTCTTGCGTAAACTCTACCATAATAATTAGAAGTAGAAGTGGAAGGTAAGAATGATGCAAAATAATTTCCGACTGCAGAGGCAGTATCAACTTTTACCATAAAAGACGCATAAACGCTGCCCGAAGATTTATTTGATGAAAAATCTTTGTAAACATCCTGCGCAGAAGCAGAAGTAAAGGTCAATGTTGTTGCACCGCCTACTCCTGATCCGGGATATCCGGGGTAAGTAAGTCCCGGACTTGTTACTAATAATCCATAACCGGCACCGGAAAATGCAACCCAGTTATGATATGTAAGTGAATCCCCGATGGGATAATTAAAATTCTCATTTATCAGTTGTGCAAAAGAAGCTGAAGACAAGAATGCAAAGCATAAAATTAAGATAATTTTTTTCATAAACGTATGTTTTTGGTTAATAAATAGTGGTTAAATTTCAGGTTAAATTTGGGTTTAGAGTTGTGATAAAAATATTTAGTACAACTTATGATTTATAGATTAATAAATCAATAATAGAAATAATAACTTTTTGTAAACTTTATTGACTGAATATCAAATTTTTGTTCCATAAAATGGTTCAAAATAAAAAAAGCCGGCAAATCATAATTGACCTTCCGGCTTTCTCAATAAATTTTTCTAACATTAATCTATTTCACTCATTACTCTCTACTCTATGCACTCT
>JAGQWH010000143.1 GCA_020437545.1 Ignavibacteriota bacterium | reverse complement strand
AGTATACCAGAGTATGGTTTATTTCCAATCAAAAATTTTACAAAACAGTATGAAAATTAATGGAAGTATCATGATTAACTATTATTTATTCCTTACGCCGCAAGCGGCGGGGAATTTAACCCTAAGCGATTAAATCTTATCTAACAATTTTTTTTTATGAGCTCCTTTACTGTTTTCCTTGGTATGAAATTTGCAGTAACCAAAATTGCAAATTGTAAAATCAAACCGGCAGTGATTATACGATAACATTAATAAAAATTCTTTATTCAAAGACTGAATTTTAATTTAAATATTTACCATGTCTAAAAAATCATATACTATTTCTCTTGTAATTTTTCTTTTAGCTTTTTACACAAAAGTTCTTTTTTCACAGGATACAGTGGAAACAACTAATCCGATATTTTCAGGATACATTGACGCTTACGGCGCTTATTACACAGATTCTGTAGGTGTTTCCAATTTCCAGAAGTTTCCTACTGTATCTCCCCGGTCAGAAGAAATTGGGCTTAACATTGCTATGATAACGGGGAAATATTCTACAGACAGGATAAGGGGAGTTTTAACCCTGCAGTACGGTGATATACCAAAAAGCTCATGGTCCGAAACTTATAATTTCATTCAGGAAGCAAATGCCGGGTTCAGGATTTCCAGGGGTTTGTGGCTTGATGGAGGATTTTTCCGATCTTATATAGGTTGTGAAGGATTACTGCCGAAAGAAAATATTACAAGCTCGATCGCAATCCCAACTTTCTATGAACCATATTATGAAGCTGGTTTCAGATTAAGTTTCACACCTGAGGAAAGACTTGCTCTTAACCTTTTTCTGTTAAATGGATATAATCTTTACGAAGATAATAATTTTAAAAAATCAGGCGGATTTCTCGGGACATATACTTTCAACGATAATGTGAGTCTTTCATATGCAAATTACTTCGGTGATGATTCGCCGGAGGGTGACAGTGTATCCCATTTCAGATTCTTTAATAATTTATATACAAATTTTCAGAAAGGAAAAACAAAATTTGTCGCTGAATTTGATTTTGCATTTCAGGAGAATTCCAAGCTTTCAAATTTAAGTGAAGCAGCTTGGATGGAAAGTGGTCTCTTTGCTTTGAGTTACCAGGCGGGAAAGCAGATAAATGTGTACGGAAGAGCGGAAGTTTATAATGATCCGGATGGTATATTATCAGGAGTATTTGAAGTTCAGAACAATGACACCACAGGCTTGAAATTATGGGGAATAACTCTCGGAGTTCAATATAATCCGACTGAAAATTCTTATATCCGATTAGAAGGAAGAAGTCTGACCACAGCGTCAGATCAAAAAATATTCAGATGGAATGATGAAAATAAAAACAACCGTCTGGAATGCATGATAAATATGGGTGTTTCATTCCCGTAAAATTAAAAAAATATTTTACATATAAAGGAGATAATAAAATGAATTTTGATCCAGGAATAACAGGCTTTATGCTTCTTGCAACAAGCCTTGTAATGCTAATGACGCCCGGTCTGGCATTCTTTTACGGAGGTCTTGCGGGCAAAAGAAACATTCTCGGAATTATGATCCAGAGTTTTGTTTCAATGGGAATAACAACAATATTATGGTTTTTAGTGGGATATTCACTTTGCTTCAGCGGAGGTGAAGGTGGTATCATTGGAAATTTAGACAAGATGATGATGAACGGCGTAACTTTAAATTCAGCATTTTCAGGAAATCCAAAATTACCTGAATTCGTCTTTATGGCATATCAGATGATGTTTGCAATTATCACTCCGGCTCTTATCACAGGTGCCTTTATAAACAGAGTTACTTTTAAAGCATATCTTATTTTTCTGATCATGTGGCAGCTATTTGTTTACTATCCTTTTGTACATATGGTCTGGGGTGGCGGTCTTCTGGCTCAATGGGGAGTATTGGATTTTGCAGGAGGAATAGTAGTTCATGCCATCGCAGGATTTGCAGCTCTGGCATCAGTATTCTTTGTAGGTAAAAGAAGGAATCAGGAAAATAAGCCAAACAGCATACCTTTAATAGCTTTAGGCACAGGATTATTATGGTTTGGTTGGTACGGTTTTAATGCCGGAAGCGCACTTGATGTAAATGCTGTGACAGGACTGGCTTTTCTCAATACGGATGTTGCAGCATCTTTTGCTGCGATCACCTGGCTTGTTATAGAATGGAACAGAGCAAGAAAGCCAAAATTTGTAGGATTGCTTACCGGTGCAGTTGCGGGGCTTGCGACAATTACACCTGCGGCAGGTTTTGTTACTCTTCCCTATGCAGTAATAATCGGAATTGCCTCCGGAGCAGTCTGCTATCTGGCAGTAAATTTAAAAAACAAAATGGGATGGGATGATGCGCTGGATGTATGGGGCGTACATGGAGTAGGTGGAGTGCTTGGAACAATACTTTTGGGAGTTTTTGCAACAACGGAAGTCAATCCCGCCGGTGCAAATGGCCTCATAACAGGTGAAACCGGTTTTTTCATAAAACAGGTAGCAGCAACTTTAGGTGCTGCAGCCTATGGTTTTATTTTTACTTATGTCATGCTTAAAGTAATAAATGTTTTCACAAAAGTTCGTGTTGCCGAACAGGAAGAAGATGCAGGACTTGATGAATCAATTCATGGTGAAGTTGCTTATGATGAAGGAGTTCTGTAGTAATATTAAAATTTGTTTTTCTATTTTATAATAAAAAGTTACGGGAGGTCATAACCTACCGTAACTTTTTTAATTCTTATTTCAGAAAAATTTAAATTCTTTTCGGGATTATCCTGCACTCTATATTCATAAGAATTAATGCAAAATGTATAAATAATTTATTTCTGATCTCTAAAACTTATAAACAAAATCCAGTCCTCTTACTGACAGATTAAAATTCATCTTTTCAGTAATTCCTGACTTTTTTTTGTTTCTGTCCATTTCCCTGTGAACAGTAAAATATCCCGAACTGAATCCTACTACACCACCAAGCACAACATCCGAAAGCCAGTGTTGATTGTCGTGAATCCTTGAATAACCTGTTGCAGCTGCCAGTGAATAAAAAAATACTCTCGCCCACCAGGTATCTATTTTTTCCGCAAACACTGATGAAAGAGCAAACGCAACTGTAGTATGACCAGAAGGAAATGAAAGATAATCATTATTTGTTTGAAACCAGGTGAAATCGAACTGATTGTCTGTAACATAAGGACGGGCTCTTCCTGTAATATATTTTATTCCTGATGTAGCAATACCTGCATATAACAAACTCTGTATAAGCATTCTGCCTGTGACCCTGATCCCTTTCTCATGTGTAAACAATCCGGTTGCATAAAGGATAACCGATCCGGTACCGGCATATATTATATTACCGTACTCTTTTCCTACTGACCATGCTCCGGAAGTTGCAGTTATATTATCACCAACAACAGCTCTCTTTACATCATCATCAATTGTCATTAAACCGCCCATGGCACCGGCTCCTGCTAGCATATACAGCCAGTCCTTTCCGGAAAATCTGAATGGAAGCGTGTAGTAAGAAACACCGTCATCCAGAATGATTTTACAGTCACTTCCAATATCCCGGCTGATACTTTTGCTTACTTTATTGTTTGATATCTGTGATTCAGCATAATTAAAATCCAGGATGGAAATTAAAATTATGAGTAATAAAAAGAGTTCAGGATATGAAGTGAATCTGCTTCCCGGAGATATGCTTTTTGTATACAATTTTGAAGTTTGACAAAATTAGCAAATAAATTAAAACAATAATCTGTAAAAATTCAAACTTAAAAAAATTTATGTCGCTGTCAAAATTCTGAATTCAGAATTTTCAGGAATTTTAAAAATGGTTTAATAAATGTCTTAAACACTTCTGAAAAAAATCTTATTTTGTATGCATAATTTTACATTTCCGCAGAAGCGGTTTTCAAACTATTAACTTTCAACTTTCAACTTTTAACTTTCATTTTTTAACTTTTAACTTTTAACTTTTAACTTTTAACTTTTAACTCAATTATGTTCTCACAATTTCAGCCAAAACTTCAGAAAGAATTAGAATCCATTAAAGAGCAGGGTCTCTTTAAAACAGAAAGAATAATCGAAACTCCTCAGGCAGCTAAGATCAAAGCTAACGGAAAAGAAGTCCTGAACTTCTGCGCTAATAATTATCTCGGACTTTCATCACATCCCGAAGTTATAAAAGCTGCTCACGAAACTCTTGATGAATGGGGGTTTGGAATGTCATCAGTTCGGTTTATTTGCGGGACTCAGACTATTCATAAAACTCTTGAAGACAAGATCAGCAAATTCCTTGGAACCGAAGATACAATATTATATGCAGCATGCTTTGATGCAAACGGAGGTGTATTCGAACCTTTACTTACAGAAAAAGATGCAATTATTTCTGATTCATTGAATCATGCAAGTATCATTGACGGAGTTCGTCTTTGTAAAGCTATGAGATTCCGCTACAACAATAATGACATGAATGACCTTGAAGAAAAATTAAAAGAGGCAAAAGAAAAAGGAGCAGAACAAATCCTGATCTGTACAGATGGTGCGTTTTCTATGGACGGTGTTATAGCAAACCTCAAAGGTATCTGTGATCTTGCAGATAAATATGAAGCGATGGTAATGACGGATGAATGTCACTGTACAGGATTTCTGGGAAAGACAGGCAGAGGTTCCATTGAAGCAAATGATGTAATTGGAAGAGTTGATATAATAACAGGTACACTCGGCAAAGCTCTCGGAGGTGCTATGGGAGGATTTACAAGCGGAAGAAAAGAGATAATCGAATTGCTGAGACAAAGAAGCCGGCCTTATTTGTTTTCAAATTCACTTGCGCCGTCAATAGTCGGTGCATCAATAAAAGTATTTGATCTTCTCAGTGAGACGACTGAACTCAGAGATAAACTTGAAGAAAACACAAAATATTTCAGAGAAAAAATGACTGAACGAGGTTTCGATATAAAACCCGGAATTCACCCAATTGTTCCGATAATGCTTTATGATGCAAAACTTTCACAGGACATGGCCGCAAAATTACTTGATGAAGGTATTTATGTAATTGGATTTTTCTATCCTGTCGTCCCGAAAGATCAGGCGAGGATCAGAGTTCAGATCTCAGCAGCACATTCGAAAGAGGATCTTGATAAGTGTATTGAGGCGTTTACGAAAGTCGGGAAAGAGCTTGGAGTGATATAAAGTGTATAGAGTGTGTGGAGTTTATGGAGTGTGTAGCACTCCGCTATAGCGGAGTGTATGGAGTTTATGGAGTGATATAGAGTATTGAGTATATAGGGTTTATTGAGTATTTTAGTTTTGAGTATTTCTATGAATAAAGGATGATTATATGAGTAAGATAGAAAAATTTGAAGATCTGGTGTGCTGGCAAAAAACAAGATTACTTGTTAAAGAAATTTACAATATTACGCATATAGGTGTTTTTAATAAAGATTTTGCTTTAAAAGATCAGATAAGAAGATCTATGATTTCTGTTTTGCTGAATATTGCAGAAGGATTTGGAAGAAGATCCCACAAAGAATTTAAACACTTTTTATTCATAGCTCACGGTTCTATTGCTGAAGTCCAGTCTTGCTTATATATTGCTTTGGATTTAAGTTATCTTCAGAAAGACAAATTCTATAATCTTTACGAAAAATGCACAGAAGTATCCAAAATTATTTCCGGATTAATAAAATCTTTAAATTGAGTACAAAATTTACGCACTCTACAAACTCTAAAAACTCTATACACTCTAAAAACTCTATACACTCTATAAACTCTATACACTCTACACACTCTACACACTCTACACACTCTACACACTCTATACACTCTACACACTCTATACACTCTACACACTCTACACACTCTACACACTCTACACACTCTACACACTCTATACACTCTATACACTCGATATGACTTTATTTGACCGCCATATTTTAAAATCAATGATCGGACCATTCTTCTTTGCACTTATGATCGTGATCTTCTTATTTCTGTTTCAGTTTTTAATAAAATCACTCGATCAGTTTGTCGGAAAGGGTTTAAGTATATGGGTAATTATTCAGCTTATATCATTAAATCTAGCATGGATGCTGACACTTGCTGTACCTATGGCAATGCTGGTTTCTTCTATGATGACCTTCGGCACAATGTCTTCCAACAATGAGATCACGATATTAAAAGCGAGTGGAGTAAGTCTTATAAGACTGATGATACCGGTGTTTCTGATTTCCATAGTAATGTTCTATTTAATGGTAAGATTCAATAACGATGTTCTTCCTGAAGCAAATCATCAGGCTAGAGTTTTATTGTATGATATTACCAAGACCAAACCAACTTTTATACTGGAACCCGGTAAATTTTCAGATGATCTTAATGGTGTTCAGATACTCGTCAAAAAGACATTTCCAAACAGCAACAATATAGAAGGTGTTTACATTTACAATTATTCAAATCCAAATTCAAAGGATCTGCTGACTGCAAAGAGAGGCGATATCAGTTTTTCAGCAGATTTCACAAAAGTAATAATGAATTTATATGACGGTGAGATACATCAGTACAATATGAAAAACGGGAATCAGGACTACCGGAAAATAATTTTTGAAAAACACAGACTTACGTTTGATGCTGAAGGATTCGGATTTAAGAAATCTGATGATAATGCATTTTCAAGAGGCGACAGGGAGTTATCGGCTAATGCAATGAAAACAGTAGTTGATAGTCTGAAAATTTCAAGAGATAATGTGTATGAAAATTTTACTAAAAATCTCAATTCAGATCTTTCCCGTGTTACCAGATTAAATTTTATTGATACTGTTTTTTTCAGAAGTCAGAATGATACTGCATTGAATGACAATCCTGACATAACGAGAAAAAGAAATTTAACTGCTTATGATACTTTAAATAATTATATCAAATTATTTACCGGTAAAAAAAACGAGGTAAAGAACATTAAAGAATCTTATATTCAGCTTGGTAAGCAAATTAATTCATATGATGTGGAAATTCACAAAAAGTATTCCATTCCGTTTGCATGCATAGTCTTTGTTCTTGTAGGAGCACCACTTGGCTACAGAGTAAAAAGAGGAGGCTTTGGAATTGCAGCCGGAATGTCATTACTGTTTTTTCTGCTTTACTGGGCTTGTCTGATCGGCGGTGAGAAACTTGCCGACAGAGGAATTGTCAGTGCATTTACAGGAATGTGGATAGCAGATATAATTATTGGATGTTTAGGTTTGTATTTAATCTTTAAATCATCTTGAGTATATTAAACAGATTTTAAAATAAACTCAGAACAGATTCTATATTGTCAAGCCCCGAACAATATAAAGTTACCCAACTCCGCCAGGTTCGGAAGAAAGCAACGGTAAGTATTCTTTGTATGTGATTTGGGTGTCTTGACAATATTTTTTTATACCGGCAATCCGCTTAAGCGGACATTCTTCAATTCAATACTACATAACACTATAAATGAGTAAAGTAAAAATTGCAATCGTCGGTCTCGGGGGTATCACACAGGTAGTTCACATGCCTGTACTTTCGAAGATGGAAGATGTAGAAATCGCAGCAGTTTGCGATAGTGATTTTTCCAAATGCCGCAACATTGCCAAAAAATACAATGTAGAAAAATATTACAAAGATGTAGATAAGATGCTTGAAGAAAATCCTGAAGTATCAGCAGTCATAATTGCTACTCAGACAAATTTTCATAAAGATGTATCTTTAAAATGCTTACAGGCTGAGAAACACATTCTTATAGAGAAACCCATAGCAAGAAATTACAAAGAGGCAAAGGTGATTGTCGAAGCCGGTAAAAAATATAAAAAAAAGATAATGGTAGCGATGAATAACCGCTTCAGAAATGACATGATGCTTCAAAGGACTTTTACAAAAGCTAAAGAGCTCGGCGAAATTTTTTACATAAAAGCAGGATGGATAAAACCTCAGAGTTCGAATCAGAAATGGATGCTTGAAAAGGAAAAATCAGGCGGAGGGGTCTTCCTCGACAATGGAATAGCCATGCTTGATCTGGCATTATGGCTACTTGATTTTCCTGAAGCTAAAAGCGTGACAGCATCGAATTATTCTCATTACACAAAGTCAGTAGAGGATTCAAGCATTGCAATGATCAAATTTAAAAATAACACTACCTTGACTATCGAAGTAAGCTGGAGTCTGCTCAGAGAAGGAGAGTTGTATTACTGTAACGTTTACGGCAAGGAAGGTAGTTCATCAATTAATCCTATTAAGATCTATAAAAGGATGGACGGAGAGCTTTATAACATTACTCCAAAAAAGATCGCTACCCCTTCAAATGTATTTAAGAAAAGTTACGAGTATGAACTAAGACATTTCATTGGTGCGGTTACAGGTAAGCACAATATAATCTCCACCGGTGAAGATGCTTTAAAAGCCATTCAGATCGTGGATGCTGTTTATAAATCGGCCAAGACCGGCAAAGAAGTGATAATAAAATAATTACTTAATGATTTGTTAACATTAATATGTTAGATTGATGAAAAAAATAAAAATGAAAAAGAAAGTTCTTGTTGTTGACGATGAAAAAGACATCGTGGACATTTTGAAATATAATCTTGAGCGGGAAAATGAATTTGAAGTTTTAACCGCTAAAAACGGCAGGGAAGCCATAGAACTGGCCCAAAGCATTCCTGACCTTATTCTTCTTGATATTATGATGCCTGAGCTGAATGGCTTTGAAGTGTGTAAACAACTTAAAAATAATTCCGAAACGGCAAAGATACCTGTCATTTTTCTTACAGCAAAAGAAAACGAAATTGATGAGATACTTGGTCTTGAAATAGGCGCTGATGACTATATCAGCAAACCAATATCTCCGCGTAAAGTAATTGCCAGGATCAAATCAGTGATCCGCAGAACTACCGGTGACAATGAAAAAACTCCCAAACTCGAGGAAAACATTAAATTCAAAAACCTTGAGATTGACAGCTCCAGTCACAGTGTCCGCATTAATAACAATGAAGTGTTTTTTCCAAAAAAGGAATTTCAGCTTCTGCACTTTCTTTTATCCAATAAAGGTAAAGTATATTCCCGCGAAATACTCTTAAACCAGATCTGGGGTGAGAATATTTATGTTGTGGACAGAACAGTTGATGTTCATGTAGCAAAAGTCAGGGAAAAACTCGGAGATTATTCGGATTATATTGAAACCATAAAAGGACTAGGCTACCGATTTAAAGATCCCAGGTAAAATCCAATTTATTCACATTAGTTCTATGAATGAAAAGAGTTAATCTTCTCACAAAATATTCAGTTCTGTTTTTTACTATCTTCCTTTTACTCTTTGTATTCCTTTCTCAGGTAATTGATGTATCAAATGAAACACTCATAACTGTTTCGCTGATTTCAATTTTCTTTTTCATATTCAGCATAATCTTTATTTTCACCGAAATAAATACTCCCTTAAAAAAGCTTTTTGCATTTTCCGATAAATTAAAACTCAGGGATGATTATGATGACATTGATCATTTTGAAAAAAAGATCAGTGAGATCAATACAATACTTGATCAGCTAAGTGACCTCAGATCCGGATCTATGATCAACAAGGAAATGTATCAGATCACAGATGAACTTTATTCCGTGGCTCAGAGAACCAAATTCGAACTTGAAACTGCTAAAGTATTCAAGATTAACCGGAATGAATTTATGGGGAATGTAGCTCACGAACTAAGAACTCCTATCTTTGCAATTCAGCTTTCTTTAGAGACCCTTCTTGACGGAGCTGTTAATGATGAAAAAGTTAATATTGATTTTCTTGACCGCGCGTTTAATCAGACCAAGAGACTTAAGTCTCTTGTTGATGATCTCATAAGCATCTCAAAATTTGAAACAGGTCTGAAAATGAGTAAAAGATATTTTGGGATATCTAACACAATTAATAAAACAATTGATGAATTGAATGCATTAGCTGAGAATAAGAATGTTTCGCTGGAGTATGATCCATCTATAGCTAATGGTGTCAGTGTCTTTGGTGATGAAGAAAGGATAAAGCAGGTTCTTGTAAATTTAATTGATAACGCTATCAAGTATACATCAACAGAAGGTTTTGTGAAGGTATCACTTGACGTAAAAGAAAAAGAAGTCTTTATAAATGTTCAGGATAACGGTATCGGAATTCCCAAAAAAGATCAGCCGAGAATATTCGAAAGATTTTATAGAGTGGATAAAGCCCGTTCGAGAGATGCCGGAGGAAGCGGTCTGGGACTGTCAATAGTAAAGCATATTCTTGAAGCACATTCAAGTTCGATCAAAGTGGAAAGTGAAGAGAATAAAGGTACGAAGTTTATGTTTAATCTGAAAAGATAATTACTGATTTGATGACCACTTATAAAATGGTTCAATTAATCTCATTCGCCATTTTTAACAAACCCGCTT
>JAGQWH010000142.1 GCA_020437545.1 Ignavibacteriota bacterium | reverse complement strand
GGTAAATTTGCTGCAATAAATTCTGTTTTATATGAACCTGCATTTTGATTTTGATCAACAAGTGTTACAATTTCCTTACCCTGCAAATTATAAATATTCAAAGTTACATAACTATTTGATGGAATATTATATTCAATAATTGTCGAAGGGTTAAAAGGGTTAGGATAATTTTGCATCAAATCGAACTCAGCAGGTATAAGTTCTCCGTTGTTCTCAGCAGACAAAATAATTGAAGCTTGTTTCAGAACAATATCCGCGTTCGGATCAAAAACAACAGATACTGGCTGTAATGAAAAATTCCATACGAAAGTCTGATTATTTACATCATTCATTACTCTGATAATAGTATCAGAACCACCGGAGAAATTTATCTTTACTTCAATCGGCATTTTAAAGAATACAGTATTTGTCTGAGTTTGTTTTGCAGTAAAATGAACATCCCAGTTTGTACCTGATCCTGTGAAGTAATAAGAATTTGAATAAACGGGATGGTTTGGATTATAAATCCACTCATTAAAAAACCAGTTCAGATCCTGACCTGTCACTTCATTTACTTTAGTAATAAAATCAGCTGTAACTGCATTCTTAAATTTAAAATTAACAGTATCAGAAGCATAACCTCTGAGCGTATTAAAAAATACTGCTGAATCCTGTAATACATATCTTAACATATGAAGTACACATGAACCTTTGTAATATGTCATAGCTGTGTTAAACAATGTTCCCTGCGAAGGAGTAATTATTGCCCAGGTAGGATTATAAATTGACCATCCCGGATTACTGCTAAGATAACCGCTTGCATCACCGTTTATAGATGCTTTATAAGAGGAATATCCATTTGTTGTTTCTTTCCACAAAGCTTCACAATAAGTGGCAAAACCTTCATTAAGCCAGATGTCAGCCCAGGTTCCCGGAGAGATCATATCTCCAAACCACTGGTGTCCGAATTCATGAGCAACTACATTTTCACTCCAGTAATTTGGACCAAGAATAGTAAGAGTTTGATTTTCCATACCACCCCAGGAGAATAAGTTATTGGCAGTTGCAAAACCATTTTTTTCAAAAGGATGTTCGCAGAAGATCTTTGAAAATCTTGTCATCATGGCAGGCATTTTTGATTTTATGTTTGCCAATCCCGATTCACCGGTATTCCAGTAAAATCTTATTGGAATACTGTCATTCGGGTCTGATAATTTCTGCCAGTAAATAACATCCAGATTATAATTCACTTTACCGATCATTGTCATAAGATATGTAGTGATAGGATCTCTGCTGATCCAGTGATAATATATTGCACCTCCTGAAACTACAGAGTCAGCAAGTCTTCCGTTTGATCCAAGCAAAACGTTGGTCGGTACTCTTGCGGTCAGATCAAGAGTAGCTTTATCCGAAGGTCTATCCCAGCAAGGAAACCAGTTACGGGCACCTTCAGGTTCACAGTCAGTAAATACCATTCCCGATCCGGCATAGAAACCGTTATCAGTAACATTATTGTGCCGGTAATAAATTTTAAAAACCACAGACTCTCCCGGATTATAAATTCTGTCAAGAACAATGTTCAGCATATCTCCGGAATGAGTAAATACAAGAGGCATATTGCTTTTCAATACTGAATCAATAACCAAAGAAGTGTTTTTTGCATTTAATGAAACTGAATTCAAAGCTGAATCAATTTTAAGAGTTATTTCATTGGATGCTGTAAACGATCTTGTATAAGGAGAGATAAAGCAATTATAAATATCCAGCTCAAGCTTATAATTCTGAACATCGAAGGAATGTTTTGGTGAATTAGGAGAATCCTGTCCGTTAAGATGTAATATATTCTTCCCGTTTAATCTTTTTTCTGAACAAATTTCTGCTCCTGTTTTTTCCAAAATTTGAGCAAATATGTAACCACTTGTAAATTGTAATAAAATAATTATTACTATTGATAGTTTTTTCATTTTGATGCTTTTAATAATTGATTAAAACCTTTTTGAAACAGGGTTATAATAATTCACTGCAATTTTTATACCTTTTATTCTGAAAAATACAATTAAAATTCAAAGTTACAGGCGAAATTTTCATATTAAGTGTATCTTTTCTACACAGAATAAATTAATGGTGATAAAATACACAATTTATTTTTAAATTTAATTATGCAGACAAGAATAAATAACTATATTATAAACTCAATTTGATCTGAAGCAAACAAATCAGTTAACAATTTTTTCGATATAATTGGAATTCATTAATCCAAGAACTCCCATATACTTAAGATCAAAAGAGATCATATGTCCTGTTTTATATCCTTTTTCATTTTTACCAAGATCCACTACAAGCATATCAGAACTAGCTTCTATTATCCTGACAGAATCATCTTCCGGAATCAGATAGTCAGGATTCAAATCCAGTAAACCAACATCGAGTATTGCTCTGTATGAGGTCTTTCCTTCATCCTCCGGATTGAATTCCGGAATACGGCCAGCTACATTTTCTATCTGATCACCGGAAGGTAAAACAGGCTTAATATTGAGTTCTATAATTTCCGGATAAAATTTAAAAACATCTGTTTCCATTCCGGTGAAAGGGTTACCCGTAAATAGATTATTCCCAAAAAAAAGAGCTTCCCCGATCCTGAAATGGTTTACATCTTTCGGGATTTTCTTATCAAGTAAAAGTGGCAGTGTAACACTTGTACCTCCGGAAATCCAGGGAATCTTTCTGTGAAATATTACTTCTATTAGTTTTTTATACAAGCAGAGCTGAATAAGTTTTTCCTGATTAGGAAGAATACCATTCAAACAGTTGAAATTGGTTCCAATTCCGATAATCTCGATATTCGGAAGCAAAAATACTTTTTTATAGAATTCTGCAAGCTGATCTCCCATAACACCTTCTCTGAGATCACCCATTTCGATCATAATAATTATTTTATGAAATTTCTGTTGCCGGCAAGCTTCATCACTTAATAGTTTTATTGTAGAATATTCCGTATTGAAACTGACATCCGCATATTTAATTACATTATGAATACTTCTTTTTGCAGGTGGTTTTATATATACTGTTTGAATTTCAGGATTTAAAGATTTAATAGTTTTTATATTTCCGATTCGTGTGTCATGCATTTGTCTTACACCTAACTTAAGTAACTCATTCAGAAATAATTTATTACCGCACAAAAGTTTTGTTACTACTCCCCATTCAATATTATTTATTGAAAAGATTTTTTCCAGATGCCGGTAATTATGTTCAAGTTTACCGGAATTCAGACTTAATACTGCCATAATATTTTATTTTGATACAATTCTTGGAATATTTATGTTTAATCTTGTAAGTAATTCATAGTTAAGCTGATTACTCTGTTCACTAAAAGATGACACTGTAATAGTTTTTCCGTTTTGCTTTCCGATAAGAACAACTTCATCGCCTTTTTTAATATCCTCAATACCTGTTACATCAACAGACAAACTGTTCATGTTAACTGTTCCAACTACCTGAGCTATTTTTCCATTTATCAATACTGATCCTACATTACTTAAATTTCTGCTGAATCCATGTGAGTAACCAACAGGAATTACTGCAAGTTTAGTATTTTTATTTGCAAGATATGCAGTACCATATCCTATAAAACAACCTTTATTTACTTCTTTAATTGCCATAACTTTTGAAGTCCATCGAATCATTCGTTTTAACATAACAGGTAAATTATCTTTTTCACCTGTACAACGCACATGTGTTTCTTTATTAGGCCAGTACCCGTATTGTAATATTCCTATCCTTACCATATTCTTTTGAGTTTCAGGATAATTAAGCAAAGCAGCCGAGCAAGTTGAATGTTGATAAACGGATCTCAGACCTTCCTCTTGAAACATTTTCAGGGTTAAATCAAAATTATTGATCTGATTTGAAACTCTGAAATGATTAGCCCTGCTTTCAGCACCTGCAAAATGGGTAAAGATACCCTGTAAAGTAATATATTCACCGTTCTTTCTGAACCACTTAAATAATTTTGGAAATTCCGTATAAGAGAAACCCGTTCTTCTCATTCCTGTTTCAATTTCCAAATGGATCTTTGCTTTGGTATTTAATTTTTTTGAATAATCCAAAGCAGTCTCAAGTCTTTCAAAATCGAACACCGAAAATTCAATATTATTTTTTATTACCCATTCAACAGCTTCATTTTCAATTGCACCCATGATGAATAATTCCGGAATGTTATACAATTGTTTTTTCAGTAAAAATGCTTCCTCTGCCGAATACAATGCAAAGTAATCTATTCCTTCGCCCATAGCCATTTGTACGAATTGTGATACACCATGACCGTAAGCATTACCCTTGACTACACTGCAGTATCTTACACCGGGTTTTAATTTTTTCTTAATAAATTTAAGATTATACTGCAAAGCAGAAGTACTAAGTTCTATTATAGAAGTATCAAACATTTTTTATTTGTCAATTGGTTAATTGGTTAATTGGTTAATTGGTTAATAATATCTGTAAATATATTCACACCTGTTTCAATGAGTTCATCCGGAAAATCATAATCGGGGTTGTGCAACGCCGGAATATTTTCACTTGCTCCGAGACCTAACATACAACCTTTAAAACGGGATGTAAACAATCCGAAATCTTCTCCCCATTTAAACGGATATTCTTTTTCAGTAACCTTTAGCCCTAAATTATTTCCGGAAGTTCTGATAATATCGACTGCTTCACTGTCATTATTACTTGCATAAAAAGTCTGAAGATATTTAAATTTTATTTTCAATCTATGGTCTGTTGCAATTCTTTTACAGACTTTTTCAATTTCATTTTCCAAACCCCGTAAAATCGTATCATCCCATGCTCTTAAAGTAAAATGCACAGAAGCCTTTCCTGCAGAAATTCCATATGCTTTTTCTCCAAGTTCAACAAAAACGGGAGTAATTACCTTCATATCATCCTGTTCAGGTTTATTATTATCCATTGAAATACATTCACATAATATCTCAGAAACAGCAAGTGCCGGATTGATCCCCTGTTCCGGTTCAGCAGCATGTGACTCTTTACCATAAAGATCGATTATCATACTGTTTACAGAAGCGGTGAAGATATTATTCTTAACTATTATTTCATTTAAACTATATCCGGGAAGGTTGTGTAATGCAAAGATAAAATCCGGTTTTAATTCTGAAAATTTTTTATCATCCAGAATAGCTTTTGCTCCCGTGCCGATCTCTTCTGATGATTGAAAAAGTAATCTTATCTTTCCTTTATTAGGGTTATGAATATTAAGATACTGAGCAACTCCACATAAGATTGCAGAATGTCCGTCATGACCGCATTTATGGGAAACGCGCTTAAATTGTGATCTGTATTCAAATTCATTTAACTCTTCAATAGGTAGCGCATCAAGCTCGGATCGGAAAACAATTTCCTTTCCAAACTGTCCTGAATCCCAGGTTGCTATAATACCAAATCCTCCAACGTCTGATAATAATTCTGTTGGTTTGCAGCTTGATAAAAATTCCATGATAGCCCGGGAAGTTAATTTTTCGTTATTTGATAATTCGGGAATTGAATGTAGGTGTTTTCTGAAATTTATAAGTTTATTTAATTCTATTGTCATAATTTATTAATTATATCCCTTTCTGTTTTTCACGTGTGGCACATTTCTGTTTAAAAAAGAGTCATTCTGAATAAAAATTTACAAATTAAATTAATGAATACTTTTTATTAAAAAAATGTGCCACACGTATAGTCAAAAGAAACCGTGCAATCATTTTATTCAGGCTGATACCTCATCTCAAGATATTTATTTGTAAACCCAAGTTTTTCATAAAGAAATTTTGCCGGATTATCCGGTTCCACATGCAATGCTATTCCACCTTTTGTTTTTGGCATCACTTCAAGCATCAGTTTCTTACCAATACCTTTTCCACGGTGATTCCGGTGAATTGCAATATAGACCAATATATTAGAAGGAATATAGCCATCCATTCCGGTTTCATTTATTACTACTGCACCTATTATTTTATCACTGTCAAGACAAAGTATTATCATACCACCTTTCTCAGGATTTAAAGCATATTCTATTGCCTTTAGAATAAATTCTTTCTTGTCTCCAAACTGGTCAAGATTCTCAAATAAAAAATCAGCTATTTTTTCGTTGCTAAATTTTTCATTCTCTCCGCTTTTTGGATCAATATGTATATAAGTCATAATTAAGTATAATTTGAATATTTAGGGTTTTTAAAAAATAAGGAAAATGTGATGAATATAAATAGAGACATACTAATTCCAAAAATATTTGCATCGAGATCGAATGGTAATTTTGTTTCCAGTGAAGTAAGTATTATTGTAGTACTTCCTCCTGCTATCATAGAAGCAAGTGCGGCAATCCAGTTTGTCTGCCTGAAAAACATTGCAGCCATAAGAGGTACGAACAAACCAGAGACCATAAATGCATAAGAGTATAACATTAACTCTAAAACATTCTGCATATTTGCTGCAAGAAAAATTGCCAAAGTACCTAATAATAATGTAAGGATCTGTGTAAAGATAAGAACTCTGGGATGACTTTCCAAGCCCGGAAAAAATTTAATAAGAATATCCGTGAGCATATTGCCTGATGCAGCCATGAGACAACTGTCTGCAGTAGACAGAATTGCAGAAAAATATGCCGACATCATTACTCCCATTAATCCAATAGGCAACACCTGTCGAAGCAGCAGAGGCAAACCAAGTTCCGGATCCATTCCAGCCGCTTCATTAAATCCAAATCCCGTGAACATTCCCTGCTCAGCTGCTACTCTTCCGAAAATCCCAAGCAGCACTCCCATAAATGCCATTACCGGCCATTCAAAGAGTCCGGCAATAAACCAGGCTTTCTGAGCTTCTTTTTTATTTTTACTGGCATATATCCTTTGATACAAGGTCATTCCGACAAACCAGATAGGAATTATTGTAACTGCCCAGTTAACAAGTGTCTGCCAGCTAACTGATGTCAAAGACATAAAATCAGGCTGTATATATTTACTTATCTCATCCCAGCCACCTATGGCAAAATATGATATTGGAATTCCGACAAAAACCAATCCTACCATTAAAATTATCCATTGAACAGTATCGGTATAAATTACAGCTTTCATTCCTCCCATCACTGTGTAGAAGATCGTTACCAATCCCATTACAATTAACGCTGTTTCTACACTTAAACCTTCAAAAGAGGACGAAGCAAGTTTTGCTCCTGCAAGTATCTGTGAACTTGTAAATCCCAGATATCCTATAGCTGAAATTATTCCGGCTACCAATGCAACCTTGCTGTTATAATAATGTTTGAATAACTGAGGAAAAGTAGTCATTTGCTTTTCAAGACCGATCTTATAAACCTTTGGGATGAGTATCACTGCGCTCACCCAGGCTCCTATAAGACCAGTAAAAAGCATCCATGAACCGGATAAGCCCATCACAAATCCAAGTCCGCCAAGCCCGATTGAAAATCCTCCTCCGACATCTGTTGCAACTACTGAAAGACCAATATGCCAACCGGATATACTTTTATCGCTTATAAAAAAATCTTCTGTACTTTTGTTCTTTTTGAGAAAATAGAAACCTATACCAAGTAAAGCTATCATGTAGCCAATAAATATACTCAGATCAATAATGTGCATTTTTTCAGTCCGTTTTAATTAATAAAATGACTTCTGATTTATATTCGAAATTTTATATTTTTTTTAATTATAAAAATTTCAATACAGCAGGAAATAGATCGAATGGAAAATTACTTCAGGAATTTGTTTAAACCATTTGAAACTGTATAAGATTAAAAAGATAAGAAAAACAAAGAAGTATTAATATGAAAGGATTTAATTATTGATTAATTAATAATTTTTATGAAACAGTCTGTCATTTCCTTTTAATTATTGATACTACTGTTAAGGGGATGCCTTGAACTCTCTATAGATTATCCTATTGAAATCGATCAATGTCCGGATGTGGGTCACATATAAAAATTGCTTTGGGTTTTAAATAATTATCGGGATCTTTGAACCGGGAATAAATATTATAATTCCTTTTACCATTTCTTTTTAAGGAAGCCAGATTGTATAACCGTTATTGACTTTTGGAATTGCAATATCAGGAGTAAGAAAAATTTCACCTGTTTGTTCGATCTCATAATTTATCACTTTCTGACTGAAAGATGAATTTGAAATTATTAAAAATAAAATTATAAAGTATTTCATACTTAATATTCTTTAATCTTAAATTTTAATTAAAATAACAAATTAAATTTTAAAATTAAAACAAAGTATTATCTCTAAGTTCATTTTCTAATCATTGATCATCTTTTTTTAACTGACTGCTGAGATTTCCGAATTTCTCAATCAGTTCATTTATAGCTTTGTCCTGTTTCTTTATACTTTTTGGTCTGAAATAAAACCAGTTAATAGCGATCCATAAAAAAGTTAAAAAATAAGTAAAAATTGTCCAGAACAATTTCATACGTGAAGCATATTCATACATATAAAGTGCTATGCCTGTAGAGAGCATTATAAAATATATGTTGAGCATTGTAGTCTGAAGAAATTTCTGCTTCTCTTTTAATTTCAAAATTTTTTGAAGATATTCAGTACTGCTTAATGAATAGTCAGACTTTTTCAACTCGGGAATCATTAAATTGTAATAAATAAGAAATATTATCATCGCAAGTATTACTAAGACAATTCCTATTTTTGTCGTTATCATTTCAGGCTGATAATAATACCAGATGAAACCTATAAAGGCAGAAGTTATGATTAAAAGTATATTTGTAAGAATTAATTTTCTAAGACCTTTCTTCCTGAATTTGTCTGCCTTTTTTAATATTTCCTTATGATCCGGAATGACTGTTGACTGTTCATTCCATAATTCTTTTAGATTTATATTAATCGTCATAACTTTCAAATTTTTTGGTTAATTTTTCTTTTATTCTATGAATTCTTACTCTGACATTAGCTTCTGATAAACCTGTGACCTCTGCTATTTCAGATTGTTTAACATCTTCCAGTTCAAGTGAAATTATTATCCTGTCAGTCTCTGGAAGTTCAGAAATAGATTTATATAAAAATTCTTTTTTGCTTTCACTTTCATTCTGCAATTCCTCTTTAATTTCTTTAGGCATTTCTCCTTTTGGCATCTTCTTTTCCTTTTCGATCATTCTCAGACATTGATTTGATGCTATTCTGAATATCCAGGTACCGATAGATGACTCATTCCGGAATTTTGAAATATTCTGCCAGACTGTTATGAAAGTTTCCTGTGAGAGATCTTTTGCTTTATCTGTGTTATTAACATATCCCATACTCAGCCTGAAAACTTTCTGCCAGTATGTCTTATAAATTTCTTCGAACGAAATTTTAATGCTATTGTCCAATGAATTTTTTTAATTGATTATCATACCACTCTTTATCATCAAACATTATAAAATGAAGACCTTTATCTGCATATTGAAGATCGGCAGTTTTCAGATTTTTATACTGTTCCTCTATTCCACTTTTAAAATTTGCAAAACTTGCTTCAAGTAAAATTAATGCCGGACATTTTATATTGGATATTTTTTCCCTCAGATCTGTATTACTGAAATCACAGTACATTTCAGCAAAAGTTGTCCTGTCTGACTTCACAGACCATCCTATCACAAGTTCGCTTTTTGAAGTATCTGCTAAAAGCATTGGAATATTTTTTTTCTGCATCTGATAGAATTCATCATCTGAAGCTGATGTAATTGAAGTTACAATTTCACTGCAATCGTTATTTTCTTTTGATTTGAAAGAAGGATCCATTATAGCAGCCAGGCATGGCAGAGCATCCACTACAACGATCTTTCCGATGAGATCAGGATAATCAGCAGCTAAAGCCATTGCAAGACCACCTCCCATACTATGACCTATGATTATGGGTTTAGTGATATTGTTATCCTGAATGTATTCTGCTATTGAATTTTCCCACCCTGTGAAAGTCGGATTAGTCTGAGGAGCTGTTCCCGCAAATCCCGCCATTGTGAGGACGTAACAAGTATAGTTGTCTTTATAATCTGCGACTGTCTCGTCCCATACATCACCCGAACAGGAAAATCCTGGTATAAATATTATGGACTGATCTCCGCTACCGGTTTTTTCGACATCAAAAAGATAAGTTTTTTCTTTTGCACTTACATTGAAAGAAATTGAAATTAAAATTACTATTACTAACCAGGATGATGATACACTTTTTTTCATAATTTTTTATTTTTTTGTTTAAGTTTATGTTTAATCTTTAGATACATAAAATTCATAAATGTTACACATTATTTTTAAATTGAGGAAATAAAAAAATATGACAAGGATTTACAAGTCAGTTAAATAATATCCGGTAGAATCTTTACTACCTTATTATCCAGATAATTTTAATGATAAATATAAATTATTATTCTTTTATTAATTGATTGATTATGGAAATTTGCATAATA
>JAGQWH010000141.1 GCA_020437545.1 Ignavibacteriota bacterium | reverse complement strand
AAATTTGTTGAAAAAGTTGAATACATCCCGACAATGAATCCGCCCTGATGAGTCAATATAAATCTTCCGTCCTTATCTATCACCGGACCCGGATCCCCGCCGTGATTACTAGTGGATGAACCTGTATTGCATGTGTCTGATCCAAACCATGTAACTCCACCGTCTGTTGTGAAATAATTGCCTTCACTCCTGAATGAGTTGCTGATAGTATATGCTGCTGCAAACATTATCAATGGATTTTCAGGATGCCGTGTTATCGATGGCTCTATCTGAGCATTTGATGATGGGTGAATCCTGAAATTCGGGATCTGAGAATCAGATGTATTTAATGAGGATAAGATTATAAGTACAGAAAAAATTATAATTTTCATTTTTTTAAAATTTAAAACTTTGAAATCCGCAGTTGCGGATTACAAACTATTCAGAAGCTATAACCAACATTGAGACCGAAGTAAGTATTCCTTGGTTCCCCGGGTTCATAATATCTTCGCTGGTTTGCCGGTAGTTCGGGGTTTGCATTTATATTAACAAACCCAACATACTTTTCATCAAAAATATTGTTCAGCCCGCCGGTCAGAAGGAAGTTAAAATTTTTATAATTACAGGTTATACCGGCCATTATGTTTCCATAGAAATAGCTTGGAATGACAACATCATTTGCATCATCAGCAAACATACTGCTTACATAATCCATATCCCATAGTAATATTCCGGTATAGTCTTTTGTAATTTTAAACTGATAATTTATCACAAAATTCAGAAGATTATCAGGGATCGCCGGTACTACCTTACCGTTGTAATTGTTGGTAACCGTATCGCCCGAACTGTTATAGTTTATTGCATTATAATTGAGATAATTAAAATCTGCATAAGAATAATTTGCAGCTATTTCCATGCCTTCGAACATTTCCAGCTTGATCCCGGATTCAACGCCTGTTCTGTTTGTATATGCAGCATTCCTGAAATATGTAAAATCATTTATTACAAATGGCACAATTTCATCTTCGATCTTGGTATTATAAAAAGTAACTTCAAAATATAACTTCTCAAGCAGATCACTTTCGGTAAACACATTCCCTTTAATACCGACCTCAATATTCTTCGAGATCTGCGGATTAAGATCAGGATTAAGTGTTGTAGCGCCTCCGTTTGATGTATAAGGATAGTTCTGAAGTTCGGATGCAGTAGGTGTATCATAAGAATATCCAAAAGAAGAATAAACAGCTATTGTTGGAGTGAATTTATAATTCACGGCAAATCTCGGAGTATATCTTGAAAACCTTCGTGTTGAATTCTGAAATGAGAAAAGCTGATTGTTGTTTGTAATGTCTATGTTATCATATCTGACTGAAAGGAAAACCGAAGCTTTATCCCTGTAAACAAAATACTGGTTCTGAAGATAAATACCTTCGTTATAAATAAATTCTTCATTCTGTGACTGAAGTTTGTCTCCTTTGATTCCGGAGACGTTATTGTATGCATCGACATTTCCCGAAGCAGCATTATAGTCAACTCCGACAGAGAATAAATTATTTCTCGAAAGAATCTTCGATGTATTATTATAGCGCAAAAACCCTCCGAGAGCATTTCTGTTATTATAATTATAAAGCTGATTCGTTGTATACTCCAGATCGCTTAATTTAATGTAACCGGTTGCTTCAATGTCATTATTGGTCCTGATACCAAATGAAGTATTGTATCTGACAGCAAGTCTTCCTTTTGAAAAATTTCGTTTGAAGTCACTGGATACAGCTACTGTATAAGCATTGTAAGGATTATTCTCATACTCTTCAATGTTCAGTGCGCCGGGTAATTTGGCAAGACCTTTGACATAATTTCCCATGACGGAAATTGTAGTTCTGCTGTCTGGATAAACCTGCAGAACGGAATTCAGAAGATTGAAATACTGATTATTATGCTCTCTGTAACCGTCGTAGTTTCTGTAATTATAGGATGCAAAAAATTTATAATTCTTTGTCATGAGACCTGTCTTTATTCCGTTTTGTGACATTCCATAACTGCCGAACATGTTGTTTTGTTTTACATAATTGTTCTTATAGGTCAGATCAGTTAAAAAATTCACAACACCGCCCGGTGCATTTGTGTAGAGAGAAGATAAATTTCCTTTAGCGATCTCAACGGTCTCAAGCGAAGTATAGTCTATTGCATCCACCGATCCTTCCCCGTCAGCTTCGGATTCCGGGATACCGTCCTGCAGAATTCTGATCCCGCGAATTCCTGAGTTTGATCTGTTTCCGTAACCTCTTATTGAAAGCCGCACATCATATCCTCCGTAACGGGACTGAAGAAACAAACCCGGTACATCATTCATTACATCTTTCATTCCGATATTTCTGCTGTAAGCCAGTTCCTTTTTATCGACTCTGAAAACTGAAAACGGGATATCAATTATCTTTCCCGGGATCCTTGTACCGGTAATTACAATTTCTTGTGTTTCAGCTTCTTCCATTTCTTTTTTTACTTCAAGTGAATCTTTTAATTCTGTTTCCTCTTCTTCATTATCCTGTGAATAAGAATATCCGGTCATTAAAATTATAAATAAAAATAGTAATACTGTTTTTATCATCTGCAACTTTAAATTATCGATTATAATGAATTTGATCTGTAAATAAATATGAAGATATTAAAAATAAACAATTAATTTAATGCTAAGGTGTATACATTATTATAGCTTATTTTGATAATGATTATCACAACAGATACAATTAATCCATTTTAATTATATTTAATTAATATTTAATAGTGAATTTAATAAGAAAGACTAAACGGAATTTTTACAGAGAAGACAATCGTTCTTCCTATATTATTTGCATAAAATGTCTGACCGTTATAAACTGCATTAAGCAGTTTGATCCGTGACATGAAATCAATATAAACGTTATTGAACATGTTATTAATGCTTAGTGTAACGCTGAATAGTTGTTTCTCAAATTTAAGATCACATCCGAATCCCGCATTTAATAATGTATATCCCGGTAATCCTGTTTCATTTTCTCCCAGGCGAACTTTCGCAAAAGCCGTATTGGCCGAGACCTCAAAATAAGGATTGTAAAATGACTTCCAGTTTTCAAGTTCAAACTGGAGAGCTGTAGATATTTTATCAGCCGGTATCAAAGGAAGATTTACATCATCGCTTCTTTTTGCTATTACAGTTGAATATGATGCATTGAAATTCATCCACGGGACGGGATTTACTGTTATGCCTGCTTCCAGCCCCCGGAGTGCTGCATCTGACTGGAAATACCGGAACACCGGATATCCTCTGAGAGTATCAGTAGTCTGTCCAAGATAAATATAATTGTTTATATTGTTGTTGTATCCGGTTAATTCCATTGAAAAATATTTACCTGAATACGATAGTGTGGCGTCGAATTCAATACTTTGTTCGTTTATGAAATTTACATTTCCCAGTTCATACTGAAATACACCTTCATGGAGACCGTTGGAAGTAAGCTCAGCAAGATTGGGAGCTCTGAACCCCGTTGTGAAGTTTGCTTTAATTAGGAAGTTCCGGCCAAGCAGATAAGTGATTCCCGCTGAACCATTCACGGAGTTAAAATTCCTGCTGATAGCCGGAAAATAATTAATTGAATCAATGACACCGTATTCGTCAGTATTTATTTTAAAAAGATCATACCTTGCGCCTCCTTCAAATGTGAATTTAGAAGTATGATAGTTGAGTATACCTGTAATAGAAGCTGATCCTGTGTTAGCATCCGGTATAAGTATTCTTTCGCCTGTATTTGAATTTGATTGTAAGAATTCCTGTGTAGCGACAGTAATGTTAAGATTTTTGTCAACTGTATAAAGCCAACCGGCATCAATTGACAGAGTCTTAAGAATCATATCAAGATTGCCAAATTGCAGACTGTCCGGTAGGAATCTTTCATCATTTCCTTCCTGCTCTTTTCTTTTATTGTAAATGTAACCGAGATTCAGTTTGAAGCTTGACCGTTCTTTTACAAAAGAATTCTGAAATACAAAATTGTGAACTTTCAGCAAATGGTGAGGTCCGTTAAAGCTTCTGTCAAAGCGGGTTTCCTCCTTAGCGATTTCTTTTTCAAATTCTCTGCCTTCCAGAATTCCGTATGTGTAATTTGTGTAATTATAATTAATTCTACCTGACCATACACCTTTAATATACCCACCGTTTAATTTAAAATTATAACCTCCGAATCTTGTTTCGGGAATTCTGTCGGAATTTCCGTCCAGATAATCAGCATGAGTCTCACCGCCGAATCTGATAAGCCAGTTATAATTATTTTCAGCCCCTTTAAAACCAAGGTTACCAAGTATGCCTAAAGTGTTAGTAAAAAATTTGAGATTCATATCAGCTATCTGACTGCCGATAGGAGCAGGAAGTTCATCTGTTATACTTACGACTCCTCCCAGAGCCTCGGGACCGAATAAAAGACTTCTCGGACCTTTTATAACTTCAATATTATCAATGCCGTCGCTGCTCATTACCAGCCCGTGTTCATCCTGCCACTGCTGATTATCAAATCTTATTCCGTTTACCATTATTCCTATCCTGTTTCCGTATAAACCTCTGATCACGGGTTTCGAGATTCCTGTTCCTGTAGAAAGTTGCCAAACTCCGGGAATTACAGTCAGAGCTTCTGAAATATTCATTGCTCCCATCCGCATAAGTTCTCTGGAATCAATCTTTCCGGATTGATAAGTATTCATCTTTGCCGAATCAATAACTTGAATTTCCTCTGTTGAAATTTCTTCAGGGATCAGATCAATAAAAACTGTATCTTTTATTTTATCGGATTCCAATGTAAGGTTATAAGTTTTATAATTTAAATGTGAAATTCTTATCTGCAGATATCCACCTGGCAAGTCTTTAAAAGTAAAGTTTCCTTCCCGATCAGTTGTTACTAATTTGTTGATCTCCATTATATATACAGAAACCCCTAAAAGTTTTTCTTTTGTTACTGCATCTTCAATATTTCCAATTAATGAATTCTGAGCGTAAGCTTCCGATTGAAGTGTAATTGTTATTAGCAATATAATTGGAAGCAGGTAAAATTTCATTTTTAAAAAAATAGAAGGGAGCTGTAATAAGCTCCCTTTCTGTATTATAATTTATCTTTTAACTGTTGTTTTTGGTGCACCAAAATAAAAAGATATGCCGAGATAACCATTGATTGAAGTAAGTGTTTTACTTGGTGAAACAGTTACACCGTCATCAAGTGTATGTTCCGAATCTCCCAGATCAATTTCATTAGGTCCTATCTCTTCTTCGTCATCTGCTCCTTTACCTATAAGGTTAAGAATGTTAAAATTCAGTCCTGTATTTATTCCTATCTGTTTGCTAACCATAAAATCTACTCCTCCGTCAAATATCAAACCAACTCTTGTTTCGGATTTCATATCCATTGGCGCTGTTCTTTCCGCTCCTTTTACATAAACCGGTTGTCCGAAAGTAAAATCACCTCCGAAAAAATTCAAAGCCATGTCAAGTCCGACATAAGGATTAACTTTGCCTTTTGGAAGGAATGCCCATTCACCGCCAAGTGCAACCGTAATAACGCTTACATTCGGTTCAAAACTTGTTGTTACAAGTGTTCCGGTTGAATCCGCTTTGAAAATTGCATTTGTACTGTTACTGAACATATTATATCCTATTCCGAAGACAGCTCGGAAATTTCCGCTTTTACCGGTGGCAAGTTTACCTTGTCCGTAAATATTCCACATCTTGTTTGTATAATATGGAAAATTATCGGCATCAGCTCTTTCGTTCGTGGGAATATCCTGTGTAAAATCACCGAGTGGCGCTCCATATCCGCCTGTCAGACTGATTGTTAATTTTGGTTGTGCATTTGATTTAATGTTGTAGCTGAATATTATTATTGTAATAAACAGCAGAGAATATATTTTTCTCATGAGAATTATTCCTTTCTTAGATTAAAATTTAGATAATGAATTTAAAACTGCTTTGTTTATTTTTAGTGATGACTTTTGGAATGCTTGTTTTCTAGCATCTCATTTGAGAAATCTGAAGTTGCTTGAGGTAAGATGGGTTTGTAAAATTTTTATATGTGTGTTTTAATGAATTATTTTTATTCTCAGAATAATTTAACAGAATTAAAATAGATTTTAATTCATAAGAAACAATGGATTTTTTTATTGTTTCTGCAGACTTAGTTTTGCTTTTGTTTTCAGAATAATTTTTACTTAAATCAGATTTTCCGGTATTTAAATCTGTTTGGATCTTATTTATTCTAGTATTTAACAATCCCTTTTTTATCTCATCCGATTCTTCAATGATAAAGAGAACGGAGAATATCAGAATGAGATCACTGAGCAATCTAGAGATCTTAAGGTTGGATTTTTTCTGTTTAATGTTTGTAACCGGTGATTTTATCAAATTTAAGTTTGATGAATATTTCATTATTAATTTCTGTATTTACAGCAATAGAATATTGTCCCTTCAGTTATAAAATAAGGGGAATCTAATACTTGATTCCCCCTATTTATATTAATCCGGAAGAAAGGGGGATCCGGATTATTCAAAATTAATAAGTACCCCGCAAGGTCAGTACAGAATTAACTCCGGGCGCATTAATACCCGAGGCGAAAGTTCTGTAATTCAGATCAAGCAGGTTGTTTATCTCAAGCTGAAGCTGAAGATTTTTGTTAAGCTGATAAGCTCCTTTTACGTTCAGTGTAAACCAGTTCGGCATACCGTCAGGTGTGGCATCCTGAAAATTATCCTCACCGCTTAAGCTGTAATCTTTTTTAAGTTTCCATGCATTATAAAGCATACTGAACTCTCCCTGAAATCTGTCAAGATTAACGACAAAACCTGATTTACCGAAGAGCGGCGGAATGTGATCCAGAGGTGTATCCGAACTGTCAGTAGTGACTCTGCCGTATGTGTAAGTTACTGTATTGATCATGGAAAGATAGTTCGTAATATCGGCATTAAGATTTAAAGTCGTGCCCCAGATATATCCTGTCTGCGCATTCTGATTGGCAAGTACGTTAGCTGTATCACCTTCATAAATAATTATTGGGCTTCCGTTATAAGTATATGGAGCAGTTACGATAGCATCATTAATGTAAGTATAGTAACCAATTGCCTGAGCGAATATTCTGTTTGCAAAGACGTTGGAAACTCCGAGCTCACCGCCGTATGTATATTCAGGACCAAGATCAGGATTCGGAACTATTACAGATCCATAGTCAGCCCCGGTTCTCGGAACGGTTTCAAATATTTTTGAAAGATCATCAATATCAGGAGATCTGAAACCGGTTGCGCCGTTTATGTAAATTTTCCATTCATCCTGCGGAAGGAATGTGAATCCAAGATTTCCGCTGAATGCTCCGTTATTCTGATCGATGCCATCCGGATAAAGCTGAGCGAATTTAAAGAAAGTCGTATCTATAAATGAAGCGCTGAGTCCTACATAACTGTATCTTGCGCCAATCATTGAAGAAACTTTATCATTGATCCTCCAGCTATCCTGCACATACACTGCAAACGTATTCATGCTGTTGTCACCATCAGGATATCTTGTATCTGCCGGTGATTCTTCAAGAGTGTTTACATTTCTTCTGAATGCAGTTGAAGTTACAGTATTGTAATACCATTCCAGACCGTAACTCAGATTGTGAAAACTCTGTTTGTTTTTTGTATTAAGACGTTTGTTAAAATCCGCATTCACGGAAAAGACATCAACATTCTCAGTTCTTGAAGTTAAAAATGTTCTTCCGAATCCCCGGCTGTTTCTGCTTTCATTGACATCCTGATAGGCAAGAAGGAAATTGGAATTGTCAAAGAATGTTTGTTTACCAATAAGATTCAGCTTGTATGAGCCAAGAATTCTTCTTTCGGGTCCGTAATACCACTGAGCATTTGTGAAATTTCCTGTTGCAGGATTTATAGTATTCAATCTGTCATAACGCGGAATGTCATTGGTATTTGAATACTGAAAATTAAATGTGTGATTAACAGTCGGACTTTGTTTTATAAGAAACTTTGCAAGAATGTCATACTGATTATATCCGGACGGATTTTGTGAATAATAATTATCAGTAGCGATCATTGTGTCCACACCATTAATTCTCTGCGCCGTGAATTTCCTGAGCCAGTTCGGGTTTTTAAGATTTTTCGTTCCCATGGTCAGGGCATTGAAATTTGAATATGTGAAACTTCCGAGAAATCCGATCTTATCATTTGCAATATTAAAATTGAAATGTCCTGTGTTTTCATTATCTGCTGAAGAATATCTGTATAAAGCCGTTCCTGTGGAGAAAGTATTCCCGTTCAGACTAAGTATCGGATCTTTAGTATAATAATTCATAACACCACCGAGAGCATCACTTCCGTAAATGGTTGAGCCTGCTCCGAACAGAACTTCGGTTCTTTTTAAAACATTATCATCAATTCTTAAGACATTCTGTAAATGACCACCGCGGAAAATAAGATTATTGAATCTGACCCCGTCGATCATAATAAGTACTTTGTTAGCTTCAAATCCTCTTATGACAGGGCTACCGCCTCCGAGCTGACTTTTCTGAACAAAGACAGTTCCGGTCTGCTGAAGAAGATCAGCAGTAGTCTGGGAATTTGCAAATGCAATGTCTTCAGAATTCAGGACTTCGACCTGTCTTGGAAGGTATTTTACATTTTCGTCGAATTTATTTGCGGAGACTACTATCTCATCTGTCCTGTAACTTTTGTCATACAAAAGAACAGTAAAGTTCATGCTTTTTATTTCAGAATAGCTAAGAGTCTTTGTAATATAATCTGATGAAGTAATAACAATTTTGTCCGAACCTTCAAAAGAAGTAATGTCAGCCATTCCGAGTACGTCTGATTTCACGGATAAATTTCCTGAAGTCAGAGTGGCATTTATTACAGGCTGCAGATTTGAAATATCTCTTAATATCACTTTCTGCGAATAGGAAATTGACGAGATAAATAATAAAATAAAAAGGAAAATTAATTTTTTCATAATTTTAAATAAATTTTGTAAACTGATTGTTTTAAATTAAATGATACAGGTTCTGTTTGTAAAAATATCAAACAGATCTATAACCGGTGTGGGTGTAAAAAGACTAACAAAGCATCTTTGTTGTCTTCAGGTCTTTTAAATATGAGAGATTTACGTAACAGGGATTTTTTAAAATAAAATCAGAAAGAAAATATTTGCGGTTAAGATCTTTGTATAGCTGCAGGGAGAAATCCGATAAATGATTATCTTTGTTTCCTGCAGTTAAATTTGTTTTTAAATACTTTGAGGAATGAGAATCTGAAAGGTGGTAAAAATTAAATTGTCTGGACGGCAAAAAAGTACTTTCCGAAACAGAAAAAGATTCAGATTGATTTACAGTTACATAATATTCTTCATTCGAATTAATATAGTTCTCGATACTTCCCTGAGCGGAAAATACCGGAAAACTAAAAAGAATTCCGATTAAAATATTAATTAAAAACGATATGAATGTTTTGTTTTTCAAAATAGGTGTACGCAAAATTATATTTATGATCATTAAATTTCAAGTCCTCTAAAATTAATTAAATAAAATCAGATCAAGTTTAATAATTGGTTTGAAAAAGCATCTTCATTAGAGTAATTTAAACTAATTAATAACTTACATCGTTAAAGCATCACAATATAATTCTTTATGAAAAAAATAATATTATTACTGATAGTTCTTTTTCTTTCAAACGACAGATCAATGGCGCAGATCACTCAGCTTACAATTGGCGTAGATGGATTTACCTGTTCACTCTGTGCAAAAGGAGTTGAAGAGCAATTTAAATCACTCGATTTTGTAAAATCGGTTAAGACGGATCTTAAAAACACCACTTTCAGGCTTTCATTTAAAAACAGTCCTAAAATAAATATTCTGGAAATAAAAGATGCCGTCGAGGACGGAGGTTTCAGTCTCCGGGATATTACACTTGAAGCAGAGGGTACGATAAAAGGCAGCAGCAGCGAGGGATATTTTCTCAGCACGCCGAATTCTCCTGATATGAGATTGATCGATCTGAAGCAGGATCTTTCAGCAGGTGATAAAATAAAAATTAAGGGCAATGTGATACCGGCATCGAGTTCAATAAGTGTAACATCAATAACAAAAATTTAAATTATCTTAAGGGTAATTATAGAAATTTCAAAGAGTAAATTTATATTTAAAAATCAATTGTAATATATTTTATAATTGGTTAATTTGCCTAATCCATTTTAAAAAAGGATAAAACTAAGGAGTCGTAGTTCAGTTGGTTAGAACGCCTGACTGTCACTCAGGAGGTCGCGAGTTCGAGTCTCGTCGATTCCGCGTAATAAAATAAGGAGCTTAGCTTAATTGCTAATGCTCCTTTTATTTTTTTGGATACGATTTCCACCCCCGGCAGAGTCTCGTGCTCTTCCGGACTCTGCCGATGCTGCAGTTCTGGAAGAATCAGGTAAGATTTCGAGCCGATGTTGGTGTTCCAAAAAATTTGCATGAATA
>JAGQWH010000140.1 GCA_020437545.1 Ignavibacteriota bacterium | reverse complement strand
ACGATTAAAGCTTAAGCACTTTGTAACCGTTAAAGAATTCAGCTGGGAGTTTCTGAGGGATAAATATTTTTATAATGGTATAAGTGAACTTAACAACAAATATTTAAATGTTATCTCCGGTAAAGATGTTCTTGAAAATAAAAGCTGGACTTCACAGGCACTTGAAACAATTTCTGAATTGAAAAAATATCCGTTATCAAAAGTATTCTCTTACAAAGATGAATATAGTTTTGATCATGAAGTTCTTGAGATAGAAAAGAAAAAAGGACAACTTAAAGCAATTTTTAACAGCAGAAGTTTTTACGGGCAGTTGATTGAGTCAAGTAATAAAGTTAAAAACCAAAATGGATTTAATGGTACTATAGGCTCTAATGGTTCTAATGGTTCCGGACAGTTAACTCTTAACGGCAAGAAAAGATCCGATAAGGAGATACCCGGAGTATCTGTAGTTATTTGCTGCTATAACAGTGAAAAAATTCTTCCTCTTACATTAAAATATTTATTCAGACAATCCGTTCCGGAAAATATTAAATGGGAGATCATCATAGTAGATAATGCTTCGACTGATAATACTTCCAGTACTGCAATGGAAGTTTACGAAAGATCAAATTGTCTTACTCCTCTGAGGATTGTTAAGGAAAATACACCCGGTCTGAGCATTGCCAGACAGAAGGGGTTTGACACGGCAAAATATGAATATATAGTATTTTGTGATGATGATAATTTATTAAAGGATGATTTTGTAAGAACCGTTTATGAAGTAATGTCAGAAAATGAGGATACGGGTGTACTTGGAGGTCAGGGAAAAGCTGAGTTTTATAATCCGCCGTCAAAATGGTTTGAAGACTGGAAAAACAGTTTTGCTGTCGGTAAACAGTCAGAGAAATCCGGTGACATTACCTGGAGCAGAGGATATGTTTGGGGTGCATCCATGGTTGTCAGAAAAAAAGCATGGAAGCAATTATTGAACCGGGGTTTTAAATCTTTACTAACTGACCGGAAAGGAAATGCATTATCAGCAGGCGGCGATACTGAAATTTGTTATGCTCTGAGAAATGCAGGAAGGAAGATCAGATATGATTCAAGATTAAAATATAAACATTACCTCCCGCCGGGCAGACTTAACTGGATGTATCTCAGAAGAATGTTCAGAGGCTTCGGACAGGCTTCGATCGGGCTTGATCATTATCTTAGAAATACTCCGGCAAAATTCAGAAATGAAAATAAAAAATTAATTCCAAAATCTGTAAGAAAAGAATTACACAAAACTTTAAAGGTTTTGAGAAGCATCCGGTATGAAAAGCTTTTAACCTACAGCAGAAAAAGAGAAGGTGATACAGACATACCAATGATAGAATATTGTCTCGGACGAATTGAAGGTTTATTAAAAACAAGAGGTTCATATAACAGAGGTATCAGATTGTTAAAGAAAGTAGCACGCAAAAATGATTTCCCATACCTTGCTTCAGTGTTCAGAGATTATCACAGCAGATTTCCGGAATATAAAAGGTCAGTCAAGTTAAACGGAGTATCAGTAATAGTATGTACATATAACGGTGCAGACAGATTAGCAGATACCATAAGGCATCTGGCTTTGCAGAAAGTTGATAAGAATTTATTATGGGAAGTTATATTAGTAGACAATGCATCAACTGATAATTCAAAAGAAGTTACTTTAAATGAATGGAAGAAACATAATTGCCGAGCAAAATTAATTATAGTAGATCAGCCCGAACCGGGAAAACAGCTTGCACTTGAAAAGGGATATGAAGTTGCAAAATATGAATACCTGGTTACCTGTGATGATGATAACTGGCTGGAAGAAAATTTTGTCCAGCTTACTTATGAAATAATGAGCAAGCATGAGAATATCGGTGCGCTCGGAGGACCAAATGAAGCACTGTGTGAAGTAAAACCCCCTGAATGGTTTAAGTATTTTCAGAGAGATTATGCAGCAGGACCGCAGCTTGATATTCATACAGGAAAGATTTCCGAAGGAAACATAACTTACAAACGAGGACAGGTCTGGGGCGCCGGAATGGTTGTAAGAAAGAAAGCATGGGATAAATTAATTGCTGACGGATTCAGGACTTCAATGAGCTGCAGAAAAGGAGCCGAACTTTCTTCAGGCGGTGACTCCGAAGCATGTTATGCGCTTGTACTTGCAGGATGGGATATCTGGTATGACCCGAGATTAAAGCTTAAACACTGCATGCCTGCAGGCAGGCTTGACTGGAATTATCTTGTAAGATTATTCGTGGGATTTGGAGTAGCTACTGTCGGACTTGGACTTTATGAGAAAGCAATAAAACTCGGAATGACTGATACCAAAGACGAAGAGTTGTTAAAACAGGACTGGAAATATGAATTTAAAAAGACTCTGAAAGATGTCAGAAAATACGGGATAAAAAAAATATTATCCCTTCGTTTACCTCAGTATGACAATACTGATATTCTTATGCTTGAATTTTACATTTCAAGACTGAAAGAATTATGGAAAGTCAGAAAAGAATATGATAATGATTTTAAAAAACTTATCAATGCTCCATGGAAAAAGAAGAACAGCGAACTTAAAGACAAACACAGAAAGATCCTTGAAACTGAAAATGATTTCAGATATGGCTGGCCATGGGGTGATGAACCGGTCAGAGAGATTCCGGCAGATAAAACTTTCCCCAAGATCAGCATTTTAACTCCTTCTTTTAATTCTGAGAGTACAATTGAAAAAGCAATTCTCAGTGTTTTGAAACAGGGGTATCCGAATTTTGAGCATATTATCTACGATGGCGGCTCTAAAGATAAAACTCTCGAAGTATTAAAGAAATATCCTCATCTGAAATGGGTGTCAGAACCTGATAAAGGTCAGTCCGATGCAATGAACAAAGCTTTTAATAAATCTGACGGGGAAATTATTTCTTATCTTAATGCCGATGATTATTACTCAAGAGGAGCGTTTTTCAAAATAGCAGAAGCATTTGAAAAAAATCCTGAAGCAGAAATGGTGGTAGGAAATCTGATCTTTGATTTTGAAGATCATACCTTTACAAGAAAGCCGGAAATTGATTATAAGAAAATTATGCTGCCGTTCTTATATATGTTCCCGATTAATCCGGTAAGTTATTTCTACAAACGAGAAGTTCAGAAAGGAATAGGTCCGTTCCCAATTGATAATCATATGACAATGGACTACTGGTTCCTTCTGAAAGCTTATCAGAACTATAAACTCGTAAAAATAGAGGATTACCTCGGTACATTCTTTATGAATGGTTTCAACAAAACATCAACAGCCGACAACAGAAAAAATACTCACCACAGAGTTGTTTACCATTGCTGGCATTATGATAAGAAAAATCTTCTGTATTATTTGTATAATTATTACCGGTTCTTTTATTATGAAGAAAAACCTTACAATCTTAAAAGAGTATCTCATAAAGTTAAGAAACAATTCAGAAGAATTTATTCGGTTTTAACTTTAAAGAAAAATAAATATTACGCTCAGAGATTATATGAAAGCAGCAGATATAAATATTATGAGAACAAAAGATTCCGTTCACTTGCAACTCTTATGTCCTCCTTTATGATCTACCCAAAAGGTTTAACTCACAGATCAAAGCAAAGTCAGTTCGTATACTCATTTCTTGGAAGTAAATATTCGGAAAAAGCAAAACTCGCATATTTCTTTTTTACTACTCCGCCGGGATTACCTTTAGGCAATAAACTCAATTATTATGCGAATGAATTCAGAAATAATAATAAAGCAATAAAGGGAAATGCTCTTTTACTGCTTACATTTATAGTTTCTCCGAAATTCATTTTCAAAGGTAATAAAGATCAAAGACCGGTTGATACAAAAAAATCAGGGAATTTTCTTCAATACCTGAACCCTATATACTGGCTAAAAAAACCTGTGAACTTTTTCCGATATAACCGATATAGTGAGATATCATATAATCTTGCGGAAAAAGCCGGATATAAACATTATTACCATCATGATTTCCAGGCTACTTTTTATATGATATTATCATTTCTGATCTATCCGAATTCTTTAAGGCAGAAATCAAGACTGAATCTTTTTATTTATTCTGCCTTTGGAACAAAAATGACAAACTCGATCAGGTTTTATTATCATTTATACAAAGATAATCCTGAATACACTCTTGCGCATAAACTTAATTATTACGGAAATCAGCTTAGAAACACGAAATCTTCTTTTAAAGGCAGTATCATCAGATACATTTCTTATATACTTTCGCCAAAATATTTCTTTAACAGACAGAAAAGGGAAAAAGTAAAAAAATCCAATATTGTGTTTGTTACAGAATTTATGGAAGAGAAAAAAAGTTATTCCGTAAATCCTAAAGTATGGGTAAAGAATTCAGCAAATCTTCTGAAAAAATCCGGATATAAAGCCGGTTATGCGGGGAAAAAATTAAAATATGTCCCGGGAATTATTGCATACAGATTCAAATCTGTTTATTATTATTTCAGATACAGAAAGTTTAAAGAACAATCCAAGAATTATTATGCTCAGGCAATTGAGAATTACAAGAACAATAAGAGACTTGAAACTATAACAGCTCTGATCCCCTCTTATCTATTATATCCAGTTTCGATATTCAACAGAAACAAACTAAGTCTGATCAAAAATTCTATACTTGGTAGCAATAATAAAACCTCCGGCGGTAATGGGAAAGCCGGATAATAACACACTCGGGTCACTCTATGAATAAAGGTGTTTCTATTATAGTCTGCTGCTACAACAGCGAAAAGCTGCTGCCTTTAACATTAAAAAAATTAACAGAACTTACCAAACCTGAAGATATAGGTCTTGAAATAATAGTAGTTGATAATAACTCTTCCGATAATACTTTTTCTTTGGCTCAAAAAATACTCGAAGGAAATGAAAACAATTTTGATTTCAGGATCCTGAAGCAAAATATTCAGGGTCTTTCTCATTCCAGAATGATGGGTATAGAAAATGCCCGATTTGAATATATAATATTTTGCGATGACGATAATCATCTTCATAAGGATTACATTGAAAAAGCTTTTAAAATAATGGATAGCCATCCTGAGACTGCCGTTCTGGGAGGAGAGAGTTTTCCGGTAAGTTCAGTTGAATTCCCTTTCTGGTTTGATAAATTCAGTTCCAGCTATGCCTGCGGAAAGCAATATGAGGAAGACGGAGATGTCACAGATTCAAGAGGAGAGATCTGGGGAGCAGGTATGGTCATAAGAAGATCCGCTCTAAATGAAATAATTTCGAAGGGTTTTAAATCAATTTTAAGTGACCGTACGGGAGATCAGCTATTCTCAGGAGGTGATATTGAATTTTGTTATGCTCTCAGACTTGCAGGATGGAATATAAGATATGATTCTTCTCTTAAGCTTGACCATATTATTCATCCGGGAAAGCTTAACTGGAATTATCTTATAAAATTAAGCAAGGGCTTTGGAAAACAGAAAGTTTATCTGGATGCTTATACCAAATCCGGCAATCCCGTAACGGATAATGCATGGAAAGAAGAAGCGCGGCATATCATCGGTAAACTCAGAAGAACAGGGCTTCATAAAGCTGCGGGTTATAAATTCCTGAAAGAAGGAAATCCGGATCTGATAAAGATAGAAAAATTGCTTGGTAAATTGTTTGAGCTTTATAAAATAAAGAACAAATATTCATTAAACATAGAAAACATCAGAGCTGCGTCATGGAATAAAAATTCTGATATTTATAAACAAAGAATTAATTGAAACCCGAGATATCTGTCATAACAACAGTAATCAACTGTGAAAAATATATTGAAGAATCTGTAAACAGCATTTCAGCTCAGTCTTTTGAAAATTTCGAGCACATAATAGTTGATGACGGATCTTCAGACGGAACAGCCGGAATTCTATACCGGCTTGCAGAAAAAGATAAAAGAATCAAGTTTATCGAACTGGGAGAAAATCTTGGCAGGATCAAATCACTTAATATTGCTCTTGAAAGTTCCGAGGGTGAATTTATAGCAATTCAGGATGCAGATGACATTTCCCTTCCGGACAGATTCGAAAAACAGATAAATTATTTTAATGAAAATCCGGAATGTGTTTTACTCGGATCAGACATATCTGTTGTGGATCAGGATCTGAATGTTTTATCTCAACCGGTCAGACCTGAAACGGATAATGAGATTCGTTTTAGTCTTTTATTCAAATGCACACTTGCTAATCCGAGTATAATGTATAAAAGAGATATTCTGAAGAAGAATAATATCCGGTTTGAAGATGATTTTCCTTATGCTGAAGATTTCAGAATATTTACTCATATAATCAAACATGGAAAAGCGCATAATTTAAGAAACAGGCTGGTCTTATACCGGAATCATATATCCAACAGCAGCAACAGTAATGTAAAAATTATCAGAGAAGACAGCGCAAAAGTAGTAGTGGATAATTTCAAAGAATATGGAATAGATATTACAATTAATGATGCAGTCAGGATCAGAAAACTGATATCCTCCAAGTTTTATGAGGATAAGCATTTATTTAAAGATATGAAACTTATCCTGAGTATTATTAAAGCTTTTCAGGCGAAAAACGGAAATTCCGGTAATAAAGAAGTAGTTAAAGCACTAAAAAAAATGCTTAAATGGCCCGGAAAGAAGAATACTCTGACAAACCCAAAATTTTCATTGTTTCAGATTTCAATCTTGAATTATTATATTAAACAAACTAAATTACTGAAATCGAAATCCTGAATAGTTTAACTATTTTATTCAACTCACAAAACAAACCATATAGAAAATCCTTTACCGCTTTAGAAATTTTGAAATATGTAAGTTTATATTCTTCAGAATTTTTAATATTCTTTCAAAGCATTATAATTTTTGTTAAATTGAACTTTAAAATAATTTATTGAATCATAAAAATGATTCAAATTCTAAATAATGCTTAAAAAAAATAAACTGGTTTCGGTAATAATACCTTTTTTTAACAGATTCAATCTCTTAAAAGAATCCATTAAGTCTGTTGCAAATCAGACATATAGTCCGATAGAGCTTATTCTTGTAGACGACTGTTCACATAATAAATTCAATGAAAATTTTCTTGATCAGTTTAGAAATAAAAATTTCACAATTAAGATTGTAAGGAACGAAAAAAACATAGGACCGGGTTTATCCAGAGAGAAAGGAAGATTGATGGCTAAAGGAGAATACCTGGCTTATCTTGATTCGGACGATTTCTGGGATAAAAAATTCATTGAAATGCTGGTTGCATGCCTCGAAAGAGAAAAAGAAGTTGGAATGGCATACAGTAAAACACTTCTTATAAGGACAGGCGGGAATTTTTTAAGGAATAAGAACAATAATTCATACAGCGAGATCATTCCTGTATTATTCGATATCCATGGAAGACCCTGGGCGACAGGAGCCTGCTTGTGGAAAAGGGAGATCGTAAACAGGATCGGATCCTGGACGGATTCGAGGATCTGGGAAGATTACGAATATGATGTAAGAGCCGCAATCATAAATAATAAAATAGTTCATGTTCCGGAAGTATTGTTTTATGTGAATATGGATTCCAAAGAAAAAATTTCACTTGTTAAAAACACAAAAAAGATGATCTCGGATAAAGCCCGTTCTATTCTGAATATTGCAAAATACCTGAGAAAATCTGATTTTTTTTATGATAAAGACATTAAAAAAAGAATAACTTATTATTTACTGACCTCATGCGCAACATTATCCGATAATAAATCAAATAAAGACATGATCTCCAGTTTATTCCGGGAATACAATCTATGGAAAGGAAAAAATCTTAATCTGATTAACGCTTTGACCTATGCAGCACCGCCAAAATTTAACTCCAAAATATTCAGAAAAATACGACAGCTATATTAACATGCACCTGAACAGGATTTGCTATTATTCTTTAAATAATTTTATATATTATAAGTTATGAACAGAAAATTTTTTATCCCTTTATTTTTACTTTTTGCATTTGTATCAGATTACTCATTTTCTCAGAATCAAAACTGGATCTCTCCTAATACAACTTATCTGAAATTATATGTAATTAATGATGGAATGGTCCGCATCAGCAGATCAGATTTCACAAATGCAGGTATAAATACTTCATCAATAAATCCAAGAACAGTTAAACTATATAATAAAGGAATACAGATACCTGTATACTTTAAGGGAGAAGAAGACGGGGTTTTTAATGACAATGATTATCTTGATTTTTACGGTCAGCGAAACTACGGCGGATTGGTGAACACATATGATCAGAATAACATAGTCACTTATACAAAAGATGAATATTATAATGCTTACTCTGATACAAATGTTTATTGGATAGGATGGAATGGTGATTTGGGTCTTCGATTTACTAATTCCGGATTTTCGGCATCTCAGAATCATACGCCTGATTATTTCTACGGTAAACTCCATCTGGAAAAAGATAAATTATATTATCAGGGAGAAAATATTTCAAGCAGTGATTACAGATATCTGACTACTGAAAACTTTCTGGGCGAAGGATGGTACTGGTCGCTTCTGACTTCTCAGCAAACAGTTTCAGACACATTTTCTCTTCCCGGTTTATACAATTCTGCCCAAACTGCATCTGTTAAAATTTTTGCAATTCCTAAAAACAGAAACACATCGATCGCGAATGAGCATACTCTTGAAATTTCAGTGAATGGCAATTTGATAAGCTCCATTGCAAAAAATGATTTTGACAGAATTGATACTGTCCTGAATTTTTCCAGTACTTTATTATCATCTTCTTCTGTAAATACAATTACAGCCAGATATATCTCTGCTTCAGGATTTGGCGGATATATGTATTTTGATTATTTTGACATTAGCTATCCTCAGAAATTCAGTTTACTTAACAATAAATTATCAATTGGTCTTAATTCATCTGATACGACTTCCAGACTTTTCAGAACAGGCAGCTACAGTTCTCTTAATCAGATAAATATATTCGATGTCAAAAATAATATCAGAATATTAAATTTTAATTCTTCTTCCGATACTCTTGTCTTTACTGCAAAAGAAAATGCAAAGATCGAAATTGTAAATGACTCAATAAGAAATAAACCTATCAGAATTAAACAGAGATCCGTTCCGGATCTTGTTTCAAACTCTAATGGCGCTGATTATCTGATAGTTTATAATGCACTCTTCCAAGATCAGGCAGAACAGCTTCGCGCTTACCGTGAGACAAATGACAGCTACAGAAGTGTGAAAGCAGAAATTGAAGACATCTATGATATTTTCAATTTTGGTTTGGAAGACCCTGATGCTGTAAAGAAATTTACAAAACATGCATATGACAACTGGCAGACACCTCAGGTAAAATATCTTTGTTTATTCGGCAGAGGTTCACTTGATCCAAAAAACAATCTTGTAACTTCGGCATATTACAAAAACCTCGTACCTGTTTACGGTAATCCGAATTCAGACGGATATTTTGCTAACTTCAATGTCGGAACATTCTTTTATTATGATCAGATATCTGTTGGCAGACTTCCGGCTTATTCTGCTTCCGAAGCTCAGACAATGGTAGAAAAGATAATCGGTTATGAAAATCAGGATCCGGAGAGATGGTGGAAAACATTTACTTATATTACCGGAGGCTCTACATTAGCCGAGCAGCAGTCATATCAGATAAGATCAAATTTTGAATGTAATCAGTATATTACCGGTCCTCCAATTTCAGGTGAATGTGTGAAAATATACAGATCCGATAATTCAGGATCGAATACTTTTAATTATGCCGATTCTATTAAGAATACAATTAACAGAGGTACATTGATGATCAATTTCAGAGGTCACGCCGGTAGTCATGACTGGGAAGTTGGTATGGCAGATCCTAATGTATTGAGTAACGGTAACAAACTTCCGTTAATTCTTAGTCTGACCTGTTTTACCGGTGAAAATGCACAGCCCGGTTTCAGGGGTTTCGGAGAACAGTTTATGTATCTCCCGGGAAAAGGATCTATTGGATTTGTCGGAACTACCGGATGGAGTTTTTCTTCTTCAGGTAATGATTTCGGTACTTTTATAACTCAGACTTTAAAAACAGACAGTACAAGAAGACTTGGCGATTTTGTAAAAGTTGCAGGCAAAAACATGAGTCCCGACTCTCTTTCCTTTGCAGTCAGACATACAGTAAACTGTTACAATCTGCTCGGAGATCCTGCTGCTAAATTAAAACTTCCGAAATATCCTGAATTTGTCATTTCTGATTCTGAATTCAAACTCACGCCGGAATCTGTCAATTTAAATGAACCGGTTACCCTGAAGATTACTCCTAAAAATTTCGGATTATATGCCGACAGTTGTCTCATAAGATTTCAGTTGAAAAAGAATAATATAAATTATCTGACAAAAGACACGATCTACACTGCGTTCAAATTCCTTGATACTTTATTATATCATTTCAGCATTGATACACCGGGGGTTTATACAATGACGGTTACACTGGATCAGGATAACAGGTATCCGCAGGAGATCGTTGCAAACA
>JAGQWH010000013.1 GCA_020437545.1 Ignavibacteriota bacterium | reverse complement strand
ATTTGGTTAAAGTTTTTTTTTTTTTTTTTTAGATATTAAATTATAAAATTAATAAACAATAGAAGGAATAAATGAGATTTCAATGAAAATTAATTCATCCTTAAGATTTCATAATCCTCGATAAAACACATACGATTATGACTTTTTTAGTGGTCGAAGTTTAAATATGTAGTTTAAACAGAGCATAAAATAAAAGTAACTTCCTAAACCGTCTGCTGATGCGAATTAGTCCGGGAACGAGAAATAAAAAATTTATTAACAAAAAAGAATGCATTTGAAAATTTAAATTCATAATCTTATTTTTTGAAAGTTAATAATATTAAACCCTCATAGATAATGAAAAAAACTATTACTCTTTTTTTATTCTTTTTTATTTTTTCCGGCACTTCGTTTTCTCAGAATCTTAATGTAAAATTATCCGAAGTTGGCGAAAGCTATGCTCAGGAATATGTTAAGCCCGGGATTGACGGTATAGGATCTAATATTAATTCAGGTTTTTTCAATACTGCTAATGTTCCGTTCAATAAAAGCAAACCAGTAGAGTTTAACTTCCATTTCAGTCTCAGATTCTTTGGTTCATTTTTTCCGTCAAGCTCCCGGAGTTTTGATCTGTCTTATCTTGATTCCCTGGATATCAACGGCGTAACAAGACAGGTACAGTATTCCGTAACAAATGCTCCTACGGTGATTGGAGATACAAAAGCGGCAATAGCTACGGGATTTTTTACTGATAACGGTGATCCTGCTCCGCCACAGGAACTGATCGGAGGTGTTGTCAATACAAGCGTTCTGCCTCTGTTCTTTCCGCAGTTTCAGTTTGGTACCATCTATGGAACTGATGCTGCAATAAGATTCCTCCCGAAAATTAATGTAGGGGAATACGGAAGTTTCAGTTTCTTCGGATTCGCAATCAGACATAATCTCGATCATTATTTTAAAAATGCTCCTCTTAATTTTTCAATACAAGCCGGTTATCAGATCAATAACATAGATGATGATACAGACTTCAGAATACTCAAAGGAACTGACTATTTTGTGAATCTTCAGGCAAGCAAGGATTTCTCATCCGTCTTTACTCTTTACGGAGGACTTCAACTGGAAAAATATGAAGGAGAAATAAACTATGTTTACGTTCAGGATCCGAATGATCCCAATAATGATATTGCAGTTTCATTTGATCAGACAGCGGATGATAAATTCCGCGTGATCTTAGGCGGTAATATAAATTTCGGATATTTTAATTTTAATGTTGATGCCAATATCAGCAACAGATTTACTCTGACAAGCGGTCTGGGGGTTGGGTTTTAGACAGTATTGAGTAGTGTGTATTGAGTATTGTGTATTCCGCTAAAGCGGAGTGTTGAATAATTGGAATTCTGGAGTTAATATATATGAAAAGTTAGTTACTGATATTTTTTTAAAAGATTCACTTGATTTTTAAAACGCCCATTTAAAAATTACAAAAGAAAATTTATTAAAGTCGCATTTCAGTGATTAATATAATTTTATTTTTTTGTAAATTGAAAAGATTTTTTTTTTAAAACTTATTTTTTTAGATGAGCGAATTTTTAAAAGCACTTTTAGTTATTCCAATTCTGTTTTCTTTTCAAAGGATTTCTTTAGCGCAGGATTCACTATTTGTAACGCCTACCTATAAATTAACAGCCACAAATATTGTTTTGACCCAGCCAAACAGGATAGAATTTGATGTTTATTTACGTCATACAAATGGAAACGCAACTCCGTTTATTTACGGGACAGCTCAGTATTACTGGAATTTCAATTCCGGTATTGCATATCAGGGAGATACATTAAAACTGTCAATTATCGGATCAGATCTTCCTACCGAATATCAGCCTGTAAATCCTTCGGTTACAGGAAATATTCTGAGGATGGCACCAAATTTACCGACTAATTATATGATCTCTCCTGTAATAGATACTTCAAATCCGGGTACTCTCATTGCAAGACTGAGATTGAGAACTACCGGCTCGGCATTTACAAATCAGAAATTGAATCTTGAATGGAGAAGTGTGCTGCCGGATCCTTATACAAGAATAGCAGCATTTACCGGGGAAAATAATATTCTGCTTTATGAAATTCAAAACGCTTCATCTCAGTTTGTCGGGAATTATCTGAATACTCAATTGATATCTCCTGCTGATAATTCAACTGATAATACCGCTGCCGTAATTTTTTCATGGAATAAAAATTCCGCTACAATGAATTATGATCTTCAGATTTCAACTGACTCACTTTTCAGCAATTATTTTTATAATGATTCCACTCTTACTGATACATCAAAATTTATTACAGGTCTGGCAAATGATACTAAATATTACTGGAGAGTAAAAACGAAGGACAGCTCCGGAAATTATTATTCATCTGTTGTATGGAATTTCAGAATATTGCCTTATTCATTGATCAATCTTAATCTAACAGTTCTGTCTCAGGGAAAATATGATCCGTTTATGAATTTACTGAGACAAAAAGATTCTGTGACAGTTTACCTGAGAAATTCTGTTGCACCTTTTTCCATAGCAGATTCGGCTGAGGGTGTTATTGACACATTGAGTTATAAGGGTTTATTTACTTTCGAATATATTTCTTCGGGTAATTACTATATCTGTGTCAGAAATAAACAGTGCATAGAAACATGGAGCAAAGCAGGAGGGGAGTTTATGAATAACAACGGAGATACTTTGAATTATGATTTTACATCTTCAGCGGCAAATGCTTATGGCAGCAATCAAATACTTGTAGGAAGCAAATACTGTTTTTACAGCGGGGATGTTAATCAGGATAAATATATAAATACTCCGGATCTGATCGCTGTATTAAATGATGCAAGAATATTTGAAAGCGGGTATTATATTCAAACTGATATAAACGGAGACAATTCCGTTGACATTGTTGATGCAAATATATGTTACAATAATTCAATTCGTTTTATAGAAACTATACAGCCCTGAATATTTATTTTAATCACTTAAGGTTAAATTCCCCGATATTTGCGAAGAAAGAATGTATAATAGATAATCATCATACCTCCATATATTTCCAAAACGTTTTATAAAATTGCAGAATAAATTTCAACTTTACTCAGAATTACCTTCTGAATGCTTCTCAAAACTAAATTTTTACCATCTTGACACATAAACAATAAGGAAAAATATTTTGATTTTGCTCTTCTTTATTCCTTTGTTCCGCCGCGGTGAATTTATGATAAAGTGCTGATCGGTGGATTTTTGACACTCACAGAAACGAAGAATAATCATACAGAGTACTCGGGAATTTAAAAATTTGAAGAGATAAAAATTTAGTTCAGATTCAGTTTCCGGTTTTCTGAATTTATTAGAACAAAGACCTAAAAAAGCACAATCTTTTGGAATTTAGTTTCAAAAAAAATAGTTCTATATTGCACTAAATTTTCTCAATTCAAATAAAAAATCTCAATACATATATGACTAAATTCACCAATCCTGACAGGTTTGTCAACAGGCATATCGGTCCTGATGAAAAAGAAATTAATGAAATGTTGGATGTCATCGGAGCCGGTTCTCTCGATGAACTCATATCCGAAACCATTCCTCAGCAAATAAGACTTAAAAAAGAACTTGAGCTCGATGAACCAATGAGCGAGTATAATTTTCTGAAAAAACTCAGAGAAATTTCTAAAAAGAATAAAGTATTCAAATCCTATATCGGTATGGGATACAGTCCGGTTATAATTCCGAGAGTGATTCAGAGAAATATACTAGAGAATCCGGGTTGGTATACTCAATACACTCCTTATCAGGCTGAGATCTCTCAAGGGAGACTTGAAGCTTTGCTGAATTTTCAGACCATGGTATCGGATCTTACCGCTATGGATATAGCAAACGCTTCTTTGCTCGATGAAGGAACAGCAGCGGCTGAAGCTATGCTCATGTTCTATCATTCAAGACCAAGTGATAAAAAAGTTGCACATACTTTTTTTGTATCGGAAGAATGTTATCCGCAGACTATTGAAGTTGTGAAGACACGGGCAATACCGGTCGGAATTAATGTAGTAGTCGGAGATCACACAAACTTCGAACTTACGGATGATATATTCGGAGTTCTCGTTCAGTATCCTTCAGGAAGCGGAGAGATCTATGATTATAAGGATTTCTTCGAAGAGGCGCATTCAAAAAATATTTTCACCATCACGGCAGCAGACATAATGAGTCTTACTTTGCTCAGACCTCCGGGCGAATTCGGAGCTGATGCAGTTGTAGGTTCGACTCAGAGATTCGGAATTCCAATGGGTTACGGCGGACCGCACGCAGCTTATTTTGCTGTTAAGGAAAAGTTTAAGAGACAGATCCCCGGAAGACTTATCGGTGTATCGATTGACTCAAACGGAAACAAAGCCTACAGAATGGCTTTACAGACCCGCGAGCAGCATATTAAAAGAGAAAAAGCTACGAGTAATATCTGTACAGCTCAGGTTTTGCTGGCAGTAATGGCTGGAATGTTTGCAGTTTATCACGGACCTGCCGGTTTGAAAGCTATTGCTGAAAAGACTTACGGTCTTACTAAATTGCTTGATGCTGCATTAAAAAGTCTTGGATACGATCAGGTAACTGTAAATTATTTTGATACACTTGAAATTAAATCCAATGAAAATTTAAGTAAAGCTATCCGAGAAGATGCTGAAAAGAATATGATAAACTTCAGATACTTTGATGACTCTAAATCTATAGGTATTTCTGTTAATGAAGTTACAGAGATAGACGACATTAAAAACATTGTTGATATTTTTGCAAAAGCAGCCGGAAAGGAATCACCGGATCTTGATAAACTTGAAGAGGGGATTGATGTAAATGTTCCGGAAGAATACAAAAGAGAAAGCAATTATCTTCTGCATCCCGTATTCAATACATATTATTCAGAAACCGAGCTTCTCAGATATGCAAAGAACCTTGAGAATAAAGATCTTTCTCTGACAACTTCAATGATTCCGCTTGGTTCATGTACAATGAAACTGAATGCAACTGCTGAAATGGTCGGGATCTCATGGGAAGAATATTCTGCAATGCATCCGTTTGTTCCCCTGGAACAGGCGCAGGGCTATGCTGAAATTATAAAAGACTTGGAAGACGATCTTGCTGAGATCACAGGATTTCCTGCAATATCACTGCAGCCGAATTCCGGTGCGCAGGGAGAATACACAGGACTGATGGTTATAAGACAGTATCATCTGAAGAGGGGAGACACACACAGAAACATTTGTCTGATTCCCGCTTCAGCACACGGAACCAATCCCGCAAGCGCAGTTATGGCAGGGATGAAAGTTGTAGTTGTAAACAGTGATGTAAATGGAAATGTTGATATGACAGATCTGAAAGCAAAAGTTGAAATGCATAAGGAAAATCTTGCTGCGCTGATGATAACTTATCCTTCTACTCATGGAATATATGAAGAAACAATTCAGGAGATATGTCAGATCATTCACGATAACGGCGGACAGGTTTATATGGACGGAGCGAATATGAATGCTCAGGTTGGACTGACAAGTCCTGCAATGATAGGCGCTGATGTTTGCCATCTGAATCTTCACAAGACATTCTGTATTCCTCACGGAGGCGGCGGACCGGGAATGGGTCCAATCGGAGTAGCAGAACATTTAAAAGAATTTTTACCCACACATTCTGTCATAAATATAGGCGGTGAAGATTCGATCACTGCTGTTTCAGCAGCTCCATGGGGAAGTGCAAGTATACTACTGATCTCTTATGCATATATTAAGTTGATGGGATCAAAAGGACTTACAGATGCTACAAAAGTTGCTATACTAAATGCAAATTATATTAAAGCAAAACTCGAAGGACACTACAAGACTTTATATTTAGGAAAGAACGGCAGGGTCGGACACGAGCTAATATTTGACATGAGAGAATTCAAGATAACTGCTAAGATTGAAGTCGAAGATATCGCAAAAAGATTAATGGATTATAATTTCCATGCGCCGACAGTTTCGTTTCCTGTTCCGGGAACGCTGATGGTCGAACCAACGGAAAGCGAAACCAAAGCCGAACTTGACAGATTCTGCGATGCAATGATATCTATCAGAGAAGAGATCAGAGAGATAGAAAACGGCGAAGCGGACATTGCAAATAATGTTCTTAAGAATGCTCCTCACACGGCTTTAAGCATCATTAAAGAAGCCTGGGATCATCCTTACTCGAGAGAGAAAGCTGCATATCCAATTTCATTCGGAGCGACGAATAAATTCTGGCCAAGTGTCGGAAGAATAGACAGTGCGTATGGTGACAGAAATCTTGTCTGCAGTTGTAATCCGATTTCGGATTATATTGAGATGTAGGAATTCAGTTACAAGTTACGAATTAATTTTAGTTATTCTCCTTCCCAAACCCCAGTTTGGGAAGGTCCAAGAGATAAAGGAAGTTTAACTTATAAGCTTAGTGTTTTTGTGACTTTGTGGTAAAAAATTTTCTTCGAAAAGTATGATCTGATAGGATAAGAGTTAAACTGACAACACTTCAGCTTTGCGAAATTCATGTCAATTGTTTCTTAAATTCATGATGCTTAGTTTTGCTTTAAATGTTTTACTAAGGGGAAGTAATTATGAAAAGACTAATTTCTGTTAATATCATTTTACTGTTAAGTTTCTTAACCGTAAATAATATAATCTCACAACCTGTCAAACCCAATTCTAAAAATTCACCTAATTCAATAGATACGATCTCAGCAAAATACTTTCCATTACAGATCGGCAATACATGGGTTTATTATGTAAGTACTTTTCCACCACTCGAAAATCCTATTCGGGTTTATTCAATTACAAGAGATACCATTATAAACGGTCATAAATATTTTTTATATGAGAAGTATTTAGATTCTCAATGGCTTCGGTATGATTCTTTAAGAGGTAATTTATTAATGTATTCCGCAACGGGAAGCTGTTCTGATTATAACAATGATAAGATAGTTGACAGCCTGCCTTCAGAAGTGGGTAATGTTATTTTTTGTCAGCACCTATCAACTTATACAAGAGAATGTGTAAACATTTTCAATCAAAATGTTTTCAATGAAATGAGATTGGTTAAAAGGTTTTCTCACAACGGTCTGGTAGTCGAACATATTGATTATGCTCAGGATTTTGGAATAATACATACAGCTTCCGGTGAACCACCACCGGCAAATAGTTACGAAACTCTTAGAGGTTGTGTATTGAATGGAATTGTTTACGGCGATACAACTTTAACTTCAATCCATCAAACAGGAAATTCAATCCCGGGGAAATATATTTTATATCAAAACTATCCAAACCCATTCAACCCGGAAACAGTTATAAGTTACGAGTTACCAGTTACGGGCAGAGCAAAGCTGATTGTTTATGATGTGCTTGGAAATGAAGTGGCGACGTTGGTAAATGAAACGAAACTTGCCGGAAGCTACAACTATCAATTTTCAACTGTCAATTATCAATTAGCGAGTGGGATATATTTTTACTCGCTGTCAGTTGATGGTGTATTGAGTGATACAAAGCGTATGGTATTACTTAAATAGTTAGTAGTTAATAGTTAGTAGTTAATAGTTAGTAGTTAATAGTTAGTAGTTAATAAATAAAATTTAGTGGTTAATTGAATTTTTGGAATTGATGATCAATTCATTTCGGTTAAGAGTCTTATGATCCCGTAAGGGGATTGATAAGTTTTTAAAATATTAGTAATTCCTATAAACAATTTTTTGGTTAAACTCTCAAATATTAGTTTTTGAAGAACATATCATCCGGACTGAAATCTTTAATTTTCCCCACTATCATTTTATCTTCAGTTTTCTTCTATGCATATTTTATATTCAGAAATTCAGTATCCATAAATGATGTAAGCTATTTTACATTGTTTGATGATGCCATGATCTCAATGCGTTATGCAAAGAATTTTGCTGCAGGTGCAGGACTTGTATGGAATCCCAATGAATTTGTTGAAGGTTACACAAATTTTTTATGGGTGATCTGGATGGCAATTCTTCATCTGCTGCCACTGGATCAGTCAAAAATACCTTTGCTGGTATCTCTGTCCGGGATGATAATTCTGATATTGAATGTACTGGTTGTAAGATCTATAGCAGAAAAAATATCAGGAAATTCAAGATTTGTTGTTACATTATCGATGGTATTTACTGCTTTCTTTTATGGTCTTGTATACTGGACCTTAAGGGGAATGGAAGTTGGAATTTTAACATTAACAGTAAATTATATTATCCTTTTAATATTCAGACTGCAGGAGAATTTCTCAAGAAAAGATGTCGTCAAATTTGTAATTTCAGTTCTGTGCTGTTTACTGATCAGGGCAGACAGCATATTTATCGTTTCTTTTCTGATAGTTTATCTTTATTCAACCGTTGATCCTCCCGATAAAAAAAAGTTCTTCCTTTTGCTTTTTGCAGCCTTAATTTTATTGCTTTTAGCACAGACAACATTCAGATACATTTATTACGATGATCTTTTTCCAAATACATATTATCTGAAACTTACCGGAATTCCCTTAATTTACAGACTGGAAAGAGGCATTCATGTTTTCGGGAATATTTTTTTTGCCAGGCTTCTTCCTATAATCATCCCGGTAATTTTATATCTTTCATTTTTCCGGAAAGATCCTTTGAGAAAACGCACCTATTGTTTACTGGGATTGTTTACCATTGTATGTATCTATTCAGTTTATGTCGGAGGTGATGCATGGGAATGGATGCCTTATACAAACAGATATATCACTGTTGGCATACCTGCACTTATTATTTTATTTTCAATGAGCATATACAAACTATTCTACGAACTGAATCCGGGAAAAATATTTTTTATTTCCGGTACGTTAATTTCATTTTATTTGCTGATGATCATTACTTTCTTTTTAAATAATTCTCCTGAATACAAGATAATTCACGGTAAATTATGGGTTGATAAAACAACTCTTATCACATTAAGCTCCGTTTGCCTGATTATTCTTCTATACTTTTTTATAAAAAGAAAAAATGATACTCCCCGGGGAAAATTATATCTGGTAATAAAAAATCTGTATCCTGTGATAATTTCTCTTACTATGTTCAGTATTGTTAATCAGTATGCTTATTTAACATGGAGTATGAAAAACGCCTTTTATGTGGATTTAGATATTAACAAAACGGTTATGGGAGTCAAAATATCAGAAAAAACTTCTGAAGATGCCAGGATCGCCGTATCACTTGCAGGATCAGAACCATATTTCAGCAACAGATATTCAATTGATCTGCTTGGAAAAATGGATAAATACATTGCAAAAAGTAAACCGTCTGATGAATTTTATTTACCCGGACATTCAAAATGGGATTACTACTACAGCATCAGTACATATAATCCTGATCTTATCCTTGAACTTTTCCAGAAACCGGATGATAAATTGCAGAATTTTCTTGACAGCAACTATTTATTATTGCCAAATAATATTTATCTTAAAAAAGGATCGACATCTGTCAGTAAAAACCTGATTGAAAAATTTTGAATTAACCGGAAAAATTTCATAATTAATTTTTATACTCTTTCACAATCCGCTGTGGTGGACCAGTTTGGGAAGGTTATTTTTAACGTCTCCTCAGAGTCATTTAGCTTTAAAAATAATTCAATTATACTATATCAAAGGCGAAAGACTCTACAGATGTTGGTTATATGGAGGCGCTTCATCGCAGAATCCTCCTAATGGAAAATACTTAATCTTTGAAATGTAGACTTGGTGTGACTCTGCGATGACAGGCGATTAATAGTGCAGTAAAAATCCGCCGCGGCGGAACCAGTTTCAAGTTACGTATCATACTATATTTATTCGAAAAGCTCTTGTTTGGGAAAGTGACAATTACCTAATACATACCAAATACTTAATACCAAATACCTAATACACAATACCCAATACCAAAATGCTTTTCACTGTTTAAATTTATCTAAATATTAATTAATTTACACACAATTTTATAAATCAAAATCCATATATGCTAACTAAAGAAAATTTCATAGAAGAGGTAAATTCTACAATTAATAAGAAGAGTTTACTCGATCATCCGTTTTATCAGAAATGGAATGAAGGTAAACTAACACAGGAAGAACTAAAGGAATACGCTAAGCAATATTATCATTTTGTAAAGCACTTTCCGAGATTTGTAAGTTGTGTTCACTCTAACTGTGATGACGTAAAAACAAGACAGATACTTCTTGAAAACCTTGCTGACGAAGAAGGTTACAAGACAGGTATTGCAGATCATCCGAAATTATGGATGAACTTTGCTGAGAGTCTCGGTCTTACTGAAGAAGAAGTTAAAAATGCAAAGCCGATCAGAGAAGTTGAAGACCTGGTTGACGGAATGTATGAACTAACACGTTCACCGGAATTCAGTTTAGGTCTTGCCGCTCTTTATGCTTATGAATCACAGGTTCCTGAGATCTCAAAAACTAAAATTGCAGGTCTTAAGAATTTCTACGGAATTGATTCAGAAAAAGCTCTTGAGTTTTTCACTGTTCATCAGGAAGCAGACATTTACCATTCACGAGATGAAATGGAAATTATGAATAACACAAATACTTCCCTTGAAGATCAGAAGAGACTTATCAATACTGTAGATGAATCAGCAACACTTCAGTGGAATTTCCTTGATGGTGTATATAATAATTACTGCGTCAATTAATTTAATCAATAAGTAAATATTTATAAGGGAATAATTCTTTAGGATTGTTCCCTTAATTTTTTTATGAAAACAAATAAATACAATAGTTTAGAAGAGATTTTCGAATCAAATAAAGTCATAGCCGTAATTGGTTTTTCGGATAACCATACAAGAGCAAGTAACAGAATCGGAAGATATCTGAAAGGTAACGGTTTTACGGTATATGGAGTAAATCCCAGACTTGCAGGCAAAGAAGTTGATGGAATTAACTGCTATGCTGCCGTGAAGGATCTTCCGGAGAAAGCTGATATTATCAATATCTTCAGAAGATCGGAATTTGTTCCGGATCTCATGAAGGAAATTCTTGAGCTTGATTATAAACCTAATCTGATATGGTCTCAGATCGGAGTAATCAGCGGAGAATCATCAGAACTCGCTTCAAAAAATGAAATAGATTATATTGAGAATAAATGTATTATGGTGGAACATTCCGGTATCTGAATGAAAGTGAATAACAATAAAATACTCTTCTATTCCATAGCGGCATTTCTGATCCCATTTGCGGTCTATATCATGACTTTAGCTCCGACTATTAATTTCATAGACTCGGATGAACTTGCTGCCGTAACTTCTCTTCTGGGTGTCGCTCATCCGACAGGATATCCGTTGTTTACGATCTTAGGAAAAGTGTTTACCCTGATTCCTGTTGGTGATGAAGTCTACAGATTAAATCTTATGTCGGCTTTTATCTCTTCATTGAGTGTGATGCTTTTTTTCAGATTAATGGTTTTTATATTTTCTGAATTCAGGATAAACAGATCTGACAAGACCTTAGGTGAGAATCTGTCTTCAGATATTATTTATAATGTATCAGTTGCCTCAGCATTATTACTGGCTTTCTCGGCAACTTTCTGGGATAATGCAACCGTTATAGAAGTCTATTCGCTTCATACGTTTTTCCTTATACTTCTGATTTTCATATTCCTGAAAGCAGTAAACTATAATATCGAAGAGAATGTAACCTTTCTGAGAAATGAGAAATATTTTATATTGTTTTCATTATTGCTCGGTCTGAGTTTTTCAAATCATATGTCTTCAGCATTCCTGTCAGTCGGATTTCTTTATCTTTTCGCTGCAACATTCGGATTTAATAAGTCTACATTTAATAAATTGATCCTTCTGCTGATACCGTTTATTGCAGGGCTGAGTTTATATTTATATTTATTCATCAGATCGGACGGTAGTTTACTGAGCTGGGGACAGGTTGACAGTCTGGGAAATTTTATTGATCATATTACAGGAAAGCAATATGAAACCCGTATGTTTACTTCAGTTTCAGATCTGTTCACTCAGATGGGCAGATACTTTCTGTACTATTTTAAAGAGTTTTCTTATATCCATCTGATACTGATCATTCCCGGGTGTATAGAGTTATTCAGAAAAAACAAAAAATTCTTTTACTTTACACTTATACTTTTTATTACATGCCTGTTGCTTGCCAGTGCATACATGATCTATGATCTTTATTCTTACTATCTTCTCGCAACTATTGTAACGGCTGTCTGGTCATGCTTTGGAGTGTTTTATTTTGTAAGCAGATTCGCAAGGAAATCGCCATGGATAAGTTATGCTTCGGTCTTTATATTCATTCTTCCGCTTTCAATGAATTTCAAAACTGCGGATAAAAGTAACGACTATATGCTGAAAGATTATAATTTCAATATTTTCAATTCAGCTCCGGAAAATTCGATTATAATTTCTAATTACACTCCTGTCTTTTATTTTCAGAATGTCAAAAAAGTAAGACAAGATCTGATATTTGTTAACAGAGATTATCTGTATAATAAATGGTATCTGAATTCATTCATAAAAACTTATCCTGAGATTTATGCCGAAAGTAAAACAGAGTTTGATAATTATGAAATTCAACTGGACAAATTAATCAGCAACAAAGAAAAATACTTAGCTCCAAAAACGCAGTCTGACAATCAGGGAATTTTTGATTTTCAGAAAGCGATGCGGGATCTGCTTAACAGCATAATTAAAAATAACATAGACAAAACCCCTGTATTTACCACACTGGAGATTGATGAAGTGAATGATGAAAAATTTGCTGCAGATTACAAAAAAATACCTCAGGGAGTATTGCTTAAACTCAGAAAACCTGACATGCCTGAAGATTATGTCAAAATTGATCTTAATTATGAAGTAAATTTTGATAAGGATTTTTCAAAAGAATATATAATGAATACTTATTACAAAGCGAATTTGTATCAGGCAAAATATCTGACTGACAGATCTGATACAGAAAACGCTAAAAAATTTCTGCAAAAAGCAGCAGAACTCAAACCCGGTTCTCAGGAAGTATTAAGACTTCAGCAAAAATTAAACCAATAACAGAAAATTAACTCTAATAACTAAATAATAAAAAGTGTGAGTAATAACAAAAAGATCATATATCAGATATTATCATTTCTTCTGCCTTTTATAGTTTATGTCATAACACTTGCTCCTACAGTGACCTTTATTGACTCAGGAGAGCTTGCAACTGTTGCTTCTAAACTCGGAGTAGCTCATCCGACCGGATATCCGTTATTTACGGTTCTTGGCAGGGTGTTTACATTGTTACCCGTGGGTGATGAGATCTACAGATTAAATCTGATGAGCGCATTTGTTTCTTCGGCTGCTTTGTTTGTGTTCTTTAATCTTATGACTTTCCTTCTGGGTAATAAATTTGCGGGAGGGGATCCGAATGCAGATTATAAGATATTATCTGAAGACATTGTTTTTAATATTTCTCTTGCCTCTGTATTTATACTGGCTTTTTCAAGGACATTCTGGGATACTGCAAACGCGATCGAAGTATATTCACTGCATACCTTTTTCTTAATTACTGATATCTATCTCATTTTAAAAGCATGCACTTACGATGCTAAAGATAAAGACTCTTATATATTGAAGGAGCGATACTGGCTTCTGTATGCATTTGTACTCGGACTGAGTTTTACGAATCATCTTTCTACAATTTTTCTTTCGGTCGGAAGTTTGTATCTGTATTTTGCAGTTAACGGATTCAATAAAATTTCCTTCAGAAGAATATTGATTCTGATAATTCCGTTCCTAATCGGCTATTCATTTTACATTTACTTATTTATCAGAGCTGATAATAATGTTCTGAGCTGGGGATATCCTCATAATTTTGATAACTTCTGGAGACACTTTACCGGTAAGCAATTCAGCATCTGGATGTTCAGTTCATTCGAAAATGCAGGCAAACAATTTTCATATTTCACAAAGAGTTATCCGGTTGAATTCTTCTATATCCCTTTATTGATAGCCATTCCCGGTATGTTCGAACTGTTTAAGAAAAGTAAAAAATTATTTTATTTTACCGCTTTGCTTTTTGGATTTTGTGTTTTATATGCAATCAATTATGACATTTATGATATCGACACATATTTTCTTCTTGCTTTCATAGTAACTTCAATATGGTTTGGATTTGGATTAATGTTCATTCTGAAAAAGCTTAAAGATAATGTTATGCCTGTCAGCTTTGCCATGATCTTTATTTGTTTAATACCTTTGAGTCAGAATTTTTCAAAGGTGGATGAAAGTAAGAATTACTTTGTAGAAGAATACACATTAAATGTGTTTGAATCTGCTTCTGAGAATGCAATTATATTTTCTACACAGTGGGATTTCTGGATCTCATCTTCTTTTTATCAGCAGTTCGTAAAGAATATCAGGCCAGATATAGTAGTAATTGATAAAGAACTTATGCGAAAAACATGGTATATGCATCACATTAAGATTATTTATCCGGAAATTTATGAGAACAGCAAAGCAGAATTTGAGGCATATACTACTGAGTTGTTTAAGTTTGAAGCAAACACCGATCGTTATACAAAACCCGCTTCGGAGACAGACAGGCAGGATCTGATCAGGATACAAACTACATTTCTGAATTTACTTAACAGCATAGTGGATAAGAATTATGATTCGCGTGGTATTTATACAACTTTTGAGATCGAACAGGAAAAAATGGAAAAATTCGGTAAGGATTATAACCGTGTTCCCGAAGGACTTCTGATCAAACTAACTAAGGAAAAGGGTTATGTAGAATACAAGGAACCTGATTTTAAGTATACCTTTACGGACAGAAAGGAATATCATTATAATTTCATCATGAATGCCTATTACAGTGCATACCTCAGCAGAGCAAATTATCTGATGAATTACGCAAAATTTGATGAAGCGGAAGAGTTATTAAAAAGAGCTATGAATGTAAAACCGGATGCACCTGAGGCAGGACAACTTATGAAAAAGATATCACAATTGAAGTTACAGCAAAACATTAAACCTGAATAAAATTGAAATATGTTATTCTAAATATTTTAATCTTCTTGTTTTCAGGTATAGCATATCCGCAGTTTACAAATGATACGACATATAAAGCTGATGAAGATTCTTTAAGTATCGTTAAAGAAGATTCTTCAAAAGTAGTGAAAGTGGATTCTGTAAGATCAAATCAGTCAAATGATTCATTGATAATCCCATCGATCTATATCCGCAATATTGTAATTGCCGGAAATGATATTACAGATGAGGACATAATTACGAGAGAGATATATTCAAAGGAAAATTCCGAACTGGATACGAAGGTTTTGCAGAGTGATATAGAGAGGATCTATAAACTTGGATTATATAATAAAGTTGATATATTTCCTATTCCCACTGATTCGGCAAATGTATTTGACATAATGATACTCGTCGAGGAAAGATTTTACATTCTTCCTTTGCCACAGGGCGGATTCCGGAACGGGGAGTTTTCAAAATTCTGGGCCGGCGCAAGAGTCTTATGGACAAATTTCAGAGGCAGAAATGAAACAGTATCACTCAGCTTTGGTATTGGGTACGAACCTTTTGTAAGTCTTTCATATTCCGTTCCGTGGATAGGGGAGAAGGCGCATTATTTTGCATCCTTCTCTTCAAGCTTTTCAAAAAATTATAATCAAAGTTTAATAGCTTTGAATGATACAACTTCAAATGCAATTCCTTCGAGTTCGGATAATTTTCTGATATATAATTTTAATGCCGGAGCTACACTGGGTAAATTTTATACAAAAAATTTTTCACTTGCAGCAGGATTGAAATATAATTTAGTGGATTCTTCGCCTTATGAAGTTGGCAGAACTGTTTCAACTGACGGTTACGATAATTTTATGACCTTCTCATTTTCAGGTCAGTTTGACACAAGGAATTCATATGAATACACAACAGCAGGTTCTTTTTATTTTCTTGAATACATCAAATTCGGATTCGGGAAATTGTTTGATTTCAATAAGGTCAGTTTTAATGTCAAAAAATTCATTCCTATAAAACTCAGTGATAAATATGCTGTCACCTTTGCTTCATCTTCAATAGGTACTATTTCATTCGGAGGCACTATACCGTATTATCTGGATGAATATTTTGGTTATGATAAAATTATAAGAGGTTACAAGAAAGTTGTAAGTCAGGGAAACAACAGATGGGGATTATTCAATGAATTCAGGATACCGATTATCAGTCCGCTGTATGTAGAAGGTAAATCAATTCCGGTAGTCGAAAGCATAGGAGCTTTAAAAAAGCTGAATTATAAATTCGGTATGTACGGGACTTTATTTTTTGACATAGGTACAGTCTGGAATAAGACAGATGATTTTTTTAATTCAAGATTCATTAATGGTTTTGGCGCAGGACTGAATTTCATACTGCCGTTTGGGTTTGTCGGACGAACTGATTTTGCATTCAGAACAGAAGGAAAAAAATTCGTTCCGCAGGTCATATTCGATCTTGACGCTGCATTTTAATTAATTATAAATCACGGATGGAATACTATTATACACCGAAGGAAAATGTAGATGAGGAAAAAGACAGATTAATTATAGACGATTTTGAATACAGGCATTTAGCAAAAGTACTAAGAAAAAAAACAGGTGATCATATCACGATCACAGACGGATGCAGGAATATTTATCATTGTGAAATATCAGAAATTGACAGTAAGAACATTATCTGTAAAATTTTAAAAAAAGAATTCAACAAATTTGAACCCGGTCTTGATCTTGTACTTTGCATAGCGCCTTTGAGAAATATGGACAGACTTGAATTTGCAATTGAAAAAGCAGTAGAACTTGGAGTATATTGCATACAACCCGTAATAACAGAATTTACAGTAAATATAAATATACTCAGTGATTCAAAGATCAAAAGAATAAATAAAATAATCATCGGGGCAATGGGACAGTCTCAGAGATGTTTGCTGCCTGAATTTCTCCCGGAGCTATCGTTGAATGATCTGATAAAAAATACTCTGACGGAAACAAATAAGATCGTAATGTATGAATCTTCACATCCTGAGAATGATCTGAATCAGACAGAAATTCAGATCCGAAAAGAAAAAGATAAGAAATGTTATTTGTTAATTGGACCTGAAGGCGGATTCAGTAAAAATGAAATTGAGTTATTAGAAAAAAATAACTGGAAAATAAGTTCACTGGGCGAGAGGAAGCTCAGAGCTGAAACTGCAGCCATTGTATCAGTATTTAATTTAATTTCAAACTATTAATATATGAACTTAAGAAATGTCATTTTAATTTTAATGCTGGTTTTTCTAACCGGTAAAGGATTTTCACAATTTGATAAGCCTACCATTCAGCTTGGATTCGGGATCAGCGAGCCGTATAATGATCTCAAAGGAACATACTACACAAACGAGCTACTGGGATCTTTTTATGTTCAGACAATAAATCCGGATTTTATGACTAACAATTACGGCGGTAAGACAGGTTTGAATTTTTTTGGAAAAGGTAAAATTAATTTTGATAAATATTCTACTGTAAGAGGAGTAGTGAATCTGAATTTTAATACTTTCAACACATTTGAGTCTGCTCAAAGCGGAAACATAGGTGTGCAGGTAATAAATATAAACAATGTACTCGATACTGTGATCACAAGTATAAGCAATGATTATACATTCAGTAATTTCGGGATCGGATTAGGACTGGAGTTAGCTCCTACTTCTTTTACTAATCTTGTCAGTCCTTATTTTGGCGGATATTTATCATTTAATTTTATGAACGGGGATCTGTCAAGAACTGAAAACAGGGTTGATACAGTTTCACTGTCATTTTCCGATTTCAGAATAGGAGTAACATTTGATGCAGGGATAGAAACGAAGGTAAGCCAGAACATTGGTATTGCTTTGGGAATAAAATATGAGCTAGGAAATCTTTTATATCAGAATACGGACGGCGGAATAGCAGATGCCATTGAGTATGGAAAAAGTAATGCATCTATTAATGACGCAGAAGGCAGATTTTATTCGAGTATTTACGGACCTGTTCTCACTTCTGTAAGAAGGGAAGTGCAGGCTAAAAAGAAAGAGATCAACTGGGGTACAGCATACATAGGTGTCAATATTGGTTTCAATACACCTGAAAAAAAGAAACCAAAAACCGTAAACTAATTATATGATTAAGAATAATTCAGGAGTACTTATGGCAATGTTGTTTCTATTATTTTTAAAAAGCGGGGAATCTTCTGCGCAGAATAAGCCATTTCTTCAGATAACCACCGGGCTTTCTTTTCCGGGAAACAGTTTTGCAGGTGATCTTGTGACGACTGAGGATAATGGTTTTATTTTTATCAATGAAGAATTTATAAAAAATAATTACGCTGCTTCAACGGGAGTCAATGTTTCAGGAATATTGAAATTTCCGTTGGAGAGCAAAGGCATTCTTCTTGCAGCCCTGACGGGATCTTATTCCACTTTTAATACTTTCCGGAGAAGTAATCTCGGAATAACTGTCGTCAATAACATAGAAGATGATGTGAATTTTGAAAGTAATTTTTCCGTCTCCACATTTGCAATGGGGCTCGAAGTTTCTCCCTCACCTAATTCTGCTGTTAATCCTTTTATAAATTCAAGTATATCATTAAATTTGCTTGCTCTATCTCTGACAAGAAATGATGCATTAAATGTAATATTCAGCGATTCATTCAGGATGGGTTTACTGTCAAACGCAGGTGTTAACATAAGAATAGATAAAGAATATTATTTTACTCTCAGCGCAGGTTATCATTTCAGCAATTTGTTTTTTAAAAGCGGCAGCAATACTTTTGAGGACAGGGTGACATATTCAAGAGAAAATATACCTATTAACGACGATGAGGGAAATTTTTATACTAATCTGTCCAATCCAAATACAGTACCTCAATATGTAAACGGAACAACGAAGAAAGTTAACTGGCTTATTATTAATTTAGGAATCAACATTATACTCGGAAAATAATTTAAAACATATTTTACTAATTAAAAAAAATCACATGAATTCAAAAACTATTTTAAAAACTTATGCTTATTTGTTCTCAGTTTTATTTCTTGTAGTTTTTATTTCCGCCTGCGGAAAGGAAAATAAAGTTGCTGATGAAAAGCAAAAGTCAGATGAAACAAATTCAAATACAGAATCAAAAGTAAAAGAGACAGAAAAAACATCTCCCGGTAAAGAGCTTTTCTATCAGAAATCTTCCGTAAATAATATTGCTTGTGCGGATTGTCATAGTGACGGAACAAATTCGACCAAGCCTTTAACAAAATTCTTCTCAAACATACAGGGAGCAAATAAAAGAACTTCAACTTATTCCGGTAAATTTACCGGTGAAGAAGTATTGAAGAATGCCGGCGGAGCCACTATCTGCTGGGAGTCTTATGAAAGAATGAAAACTCCTCTGACAACTGAGCAGATAAATTCACTTAACGAGTATTATGGTTCGGTTGCAACTTCAGATTCACCGACTGAAATAAAATATGAAACTATAGCTTTACCGACCCGGGATAAAACAAAACTCAAAACAGAACAAAAAAATGTAATGGAAATAACAGGTGATGCCGGTAGGGGAGCGATGGAATTCAATAATGCCTGCGGATCATGTCATGGTGATCAGGCTTTTGTAAAAAAGGTACCGGATATATTTGATGAATTTGAAGGAAACGAAAAATCAATTATTTATAATGTGAGATTAGGTGATAGCGCAATGCCGTTTTTTGTAAAAGACAGATTGACGGATCAGATGCTTGCTAATATAGCAGCATTCATTATGCAGCAAAATAAAAAATAAAGCGTTTTGTTTAGTAAAATAAAAAAGTGGATAAGAATTTTTCTTACCCACTTTTTTATTTTACTAAAAATTTTAGTTATCAGATAAACAGTAGATATAAAATAATTGCTATAACTCCGGCAACTGATAATGTAGTATAATCCTGAATAACTCCGGTCTGAATTTTTCTCCAGTCAAAACCAATGTTTGAAATATATCTTGCCAGACCATTCACTGCGCCGTCAATTATTTTGATATCAAATATTTTCCAGAGGAAACCTTCGGATGTTTTTTGAATAGGATCTACAACAATTTTATCATAAGCTTCGTCCACATAATATTTATTTTCGAGTACTTTTCCGAAACCTGTCGCTGCATCAAATTTATCTTTCTTAATATACATTTTTACGGCTAAGAAAATACCAATCAGTGAAGTTACTATAGCAAGTCCGATCAAAAGGAACTCAGTAGTATATGACGGTTCTGCAACAGGGTGAACAGATTCCAGAACTGCGGTTGCTTTTTCGAATATTGGGTTTAACCACTCCTTAAGGTAAGTATGAAAGCCAAATGCATGCGGAATACCAATGAATCCTCCGATGGTTGACAATACAGCCAGCACTATCAATGGTATTGTCATTGTAGCCGGTGATTCGTGAGGATGAACAACTTTTTCATCATAGCGGGGTTTTCCGTAAAATGTTAATGTTACCATTCGGAACATATAAAAAGCTGTCATACCGGCAGCTATTAATGCCAGTATCATTAAACCGAGCCCTAATTCTTTATAAGTTTCAAATACAATTGCATCCTTACTGAAGAAACCTGAGAACGGAGGGATACCTGCGATAGCAAGCGATCCAATTAAAAAAGTAATATAGGTTATTTTCATCTTACTTTTTAAACCACCCATCTTTAAAATATTCTGTTCTTCATGCATTCCGTGAATAACAGATCCGCTTCCAAGAAACAACAGACCTTTGAAAAAAGCGTGTGTTATCAGATGGAATATTGCAACCCAGTATGCGCCGGTTCCAAGAGCAATGAACATAAAACCTAACTGTGACACTGTTGAATATGCAAGTATTTTCTTTATATCATCCTGTTTTAGTGCAATAGTAGCTGATACGATTGCAGTCAATAATCCAACAATAAATATTATTTGGGAAGCAACAGGGGAGAGAGCATAAAGCAAAGAAGTCCTTGCAATAAGATAAACACCTGCCGTAACCATTGTAGCTGCGTGTATAAGCGCTGAGACAGGCGTAGGACCGGCCATAGCGTCAGGAAGCCACACAAACAAAGGAATCTGAGCAGATTTTCCTGTAGCACCTAAAAACAGCAGAAGCGCTATCGTCAATAATAATGTATCACCAACCTGATAAACTGAAAGTCCTTCAAGAAATTTTGATATTTCAAGAGTATTAAAATTTGTAAAGATAAAAAACATTGCAACCATAAATCCGAAATCACCGATTCTGTTGATAATAAAAGCCTTCTTCGCAGCATCACCGGTAAATTTCTTTTCATACCAGAATCCTATCAGGAAATAAGAACATAATCCTACACCTTCCCAGCCCAGGAAAACCAGAAGTAAATTATCAGCCAGGACAAGATTCAGCATTGCAAAAATGAATAAATTCAGGAAAGCAAAAAATTTCGCAAAACCCGGATCATTGTGCATATAACCTATTGAATATAAATGAATCAGAGATCCTATGCCAGTAACGATCAAAACAAGGGAAATTGAGAGGGGATCGATAAGGTAAGCATAATTAACAGAAAAACTCCCTGCGGTGATCCAGTTGTAATAGTTTATAAGAATGCTTCTGGACTCAGGTGCCATTGACAAAAGTTCAAAAAAGGTCATAGCTCCTATAACAAACGGAATAAAAACAGCAAGAGTTGAAATTGCGCCAACTACTTTTTCATTTTTGATTCTTTTTCCTAATAAACCGTTGATAAGAAAACCGATCAGCGGCAACAATGTTACCAGGTAAAATGAATTAGTCATTCAAAAAATTAAAATTTAAGTGAAAATTATTTACCACTTTAAAATATTTATTTCATCTATGTTCACAGATTCCTTATTTCTGAATAGTGCTATGACTATTGCAAGTCCAACAGCTGCTTCAGCTGCGGCAACGGTCATGACAATAAACACAAATATCTGACCATTAACATTGCCCATAAATGATGAAAATGCTACAAATGTAAGATTTATTGCATTGAGCATAAGCTCTATACACATAAATATTACTATAGCATTTCTTCTTACTAAAACTCCGATTACGCCTGTGCAGAATAAAATTGCACTGACAATTAAATAATAATTTATTTCAATCATAATGCTGCAAAAATAAAGATTTAAAACTTTAAATAAAATATACTAAAAAGTAAAATTTTCATTGGAAGCAGCTAAGAAGGGAATAACGAATATCTAATAATTGTGATCAGAATGAATTACAATATATTTGACTTTACATAATACATATTATATAACACATCTATGGAGATTTGATTATGCTTTTGAAAAGCAATTTGCATTTACTTACATTCTTTTTGTTTATAAATCCATTAAAGCTTTCAATTATAATGCTCATCTCTTTTGAACTGACTCCGATATTCATACAGCCTCTGATGTGTGAATGAAGCTGATGTTTATAAAAACGGGCTGTAAGTATTGTTACATTTATAATTTCACGTTCTGGAAGCGATAAACCTTTTCTGCCAAGCACTTTGCCGTATCCTTCGAGTATCATCCATTCTTTCAGATCCGGACTGAATTTATTCATATTCTCAATTAACTTTTTATAATTGTTTTTATAAATTAAATTGCAATTTGTTTCTCCTTCAGACATCAGATAGTCAAAGTCATATTTCTGACTATGATCAGGAAATTTAAATTTATCAAATATCTTATTGAATATTCTGAGAGATTCTATTGTTGCCGGAAAACCACAGAAAAGATATGTCTGTAAGACAGCTTCATACAGTTTCAACGGGCTGAATCCTGATGATTTATATTCAATCATTGAATGTTCCGTATTTTTGTGTTTATCTAAAGCTATGTATGCGGATATTTCGGATATTTGCTGAATATCCTTTTTATAATAATTCATTAAACGTTAATATTTTTGAGAATACTGGATAAATATATTTTAACTCATTTTATCAGAAATTTCCTGTTTGGAATATTCTGTTTTATTATCATATTTATTCTGGTAGACATGTTTGAGAATCTTGATAAATTTATAGACAAAGGATTAAATTTTTCACTTATCGTCACGTATTATATATACTTTATACCGGAAATATTAAAGTTGTTAATACCGGTTGGAATGCTGCTTGCAACCTTATTCACGGTAAGTAAATTTGCAAAATATTCGGAATTAACATCAATAAATGCGGCCGGAATAAGCACTATGAGATTCTCAGTTCCGATGCTGATTTTTGGAGCAATAGTAACATTACTTTCAATTTATTTCAATGGTTGGGTCGTTCCCCGTTCTAACTCTGCTAAATTCAATTTTGAAAGACAATATCTTGATAAAAACAAAATTGCAGGAGTAATACAAAATCTCCATATTCAGGATTCTGAAAACAGTATCATAACGATCAGCCTGTATAATGAAAAGGAAAAATCCGGCAGAAATGCCTCTATTCAGATTTTCAATAAAAATGATATCTCCAGACTTAATTCCAGATTTGACATAAATTCAATGAAATGGGATTCTGTTAAAAAAGACTGGATGCTTCTCGGCGTATCTAATAGAAATTTTGATTCATCAGCTGTCGAAAGTTATCAATTTTATGATACATTATACACCACAAAAATTCCGGGAATCGAGAAGATTTACCTCTCCCCTGTTCAGATCACAAATAAACAATTAAAGCCTGAAGAATTATTACTTGAAGAACAGAAAGCTTTAATTGAATCTCTTGAAGAAAGCGGTCAAAATGTATCCAAAGAAAAAGTGGATTATTATTCAAAAATTTCTTTTCCGTTCGCCAGTATTATAATAATATTATTCGGTTTGTCAATCAGCGTATCAAACAGGAAAAGCGGAGCCGCCCTTCAGTTTGGATTCAGCATTCTTATTGCATTTGTATATCTTGGATTTATAAAAGTATCGCAGACACTTGGCTATAACGGAGAAATAAATCCCATACTGACAGCATGGATGGCCAATATACTATTCCTTTTACTTGCGATCATCAATCTTATCAGAAAAAACGTATTCCGTGAATGATTAATTTATCTTCTCATCTTTAGGATTTACCGGAATCTGAAAGCCCATTCCCCCGCTGTTAGGATCATTATGGACTACTATTTCGCCATATTGATTTTCAAATCTCTGTATATTTTCCTTCATTGCATTAAGAAACAGTTTTGTATGCTGAGGAGTCATTATAATTCTTGAATGTACCTTTGCCTTCGGAATGCCCGGGAATATTCTCGTAAAATCAATTATAAATTCTGCAGGAGAATGTGATATAATTGCCAGATTGGAATAAGTTCCTTCAGCTTCTTTTTCTCCTAATTCTATGTTTATCTGCTGCTGAGGTAGTGGATTATCACCACTGTTGTTATTATTATTTTTCATGTGTAATTTATTTTTGAAATCAAAATATATTAATATTATTGAAATATCAAAGTATATAAATATATTTAAAATCGGAAGAATGAATTTATTAATCTTGAATTAGCATCTGTTTATAAGTATTTTTGTATTTTAAATATTAAACAAAATCAGATGAGTTTATTAGTTATCGGGTCACTTGCTTTAGATACAATTGAAACACCGTTTGGAAAAGCGGAAAGAACTTTAGGCGGTTCGGCTACTTTTATTTCAACTTCTGCCAGTTATTTTACAGACAATGTAAGACTGGTAGGTATTGTGGGATATGATTTTCCTGATGAGGAGATTCAGTTTTTAAAATCAAAAAACATTGATATATCAGGTCTCGAGGTTTCTGAAACCCTGAAAACCTTTCACTGGCATGGTAAATATGATTTTGATTTAAATACCCGGGAATCTATTGTTACGGAATTAAATGCATTTGAAACTTTTGATCCCGTAATATCCGATAAATTTCAGGACAGTGATTATGTATGTCTGGGAAATTTACATCCAACGATACAGCAAAAAGTTGTAAAACAAATTAAAGATCCGAAATTAATCATGTGCGATACCATGAACTTCTGGATTGAAGGTGCACATAAAGAATTACTGGAAACATTAAAATTAGTTAATCTCCTTGTTATAAACGACAGTGAAGCCAGAGAGCTTTCAAAAGAATTTAATCTTGTAACTGCAGCAAGAAAGATAATGGAAATGGGTCCGGAAATTCTGATTATCAAAAAAGGTGAACACGGAGCATTATTATTCACTAATGATACTGTTTTCTCAGCTCCGGCATACCCGATGGAAAAAGTTTTTGACCCGACAGGTGCAGGTGATACTTTTGCAGGCGGTCTTATGGGCTGGCTCGCAAAAACTGATGATCTGTCAGAAAAGAATTTAAAACTTGCCGTAATTTACGGTAGTGCAATGGCTTCCCTTGCTGTTGAAAAATTTTCACTTGACGGAATCAGGGATTTAAACAAAGATAGTATTATGAGCAGATTTAATGAGTTTAAGAAATTAACTCATTTTGAAGAAGTCAATTTATAACAAAACTGAAACTTGTAATTTTTAATATCGTAATCCATGCAGATTATTAAAACCGAAGCGTTTGTTCTGAAATGCCTTAAATACGGTGAAACAAGTAAGATCGTTACTTTATTTACTAAGGATTTTGGAAAAATGAATGCAATTGTAAAAGGAGTGAGAAATTATAAATCAAGAATCTGCGGTACAATGGAAAGCATGAATTACATATCTGCTGTTATATATATTAAGGAAAACAGAGAATTACAGCTTGTTTCCAATGCTGAGTATAAAAGATCATTTCCGGGTATTGTAAAGGATTTTGATAAGATCGAGATTGCCTTTAAAATAATTGAATTGGTCAATAAATCCGTTGTTGAAAATTATATAAATTCCCGTATATTCGATTTGCTGATTCAGATGTTTTCCGGTTTGGAAAAAGCGGATAAAAACTATTCTAATTATTTATTATATTTCCAGATCAATCTTTCGAAGATACTTGGACTTTTGCCTGAATTTACCGAAGATTATTATGAACATGAAACTTTTTTTAGTTTAAATGAATTCTATATGACCAGAAGTAATTTCGAAAAATTTTATATGTTTAATAAAAGTTCTCTGGAAGATATCGGATCAATTGAATCAGAACCTGCGTCAATGAAAAAGTTAATAATTAATTATGAAAGATTTATTTCATTACACACACAGGGACTTGCAAATTTTAAATCAAATAAAGTATTTAAGGAATTAAACACAAACAATTAAAAAAACATTAATTCATTTTTTATAAAAAAATAAATTAAGGAGAAAAAATTATATGTCAAAAAAATCAGTTGTATTTGCCGGTCTTCTTCTTGTTGTAGCATTATCTTTTGGAGGACTGCTAATAGCTAATTTTGGAAATGTGAAACAAACCATTGCTGCCGGACCACAAGTCGATTTTAAGACAGCTCCGGAAGTACAGAATACAAATCCACAACTTCAAAGTCTTAACGAAGCTTTTGTTGAAATTGCAAAAACCGTTACTCCTACAGTTGCTTACATTGAAGTAACTACCGGTGGTGACAATAGTGACGGACAAAATAAACAATTTCAACTTCCTTTTAATTTACCACCTGAATTCGGAGTTCCTGAAGGACCTGACGGACCTCAGGGAAGAGGAAGCGGATCAGGAATTATTATCAGCAATGACGGATATATACTTACAAACAACCATGTTGTAAGAAATGCATCAGATAACGGAATAAAGGTGATCCTTACAGATAAACGGGAATTTACTGCTAAGCTTATTGGTGTTGATCCAAATACAGATCTTGCTGTAATAAAGGTCGAAGCTTATGATCTGCCATCAATTACAATAGGCAATTCAGATAATGTTCAGGTTGGACAATGGGTTGTAGCTATTGGAAATCCACTCGGATTAAACAGCACAGTAACAGCCGGAATTGTATCTGCACTTGGCAGAAATATTCAGTTAGGCGGAGACAGCTATGCTATCAATAATTTCATTCAGACAGATGCTGCAATCAATCCGGGAAACAGCGGAGGTGCATTAGTTGATATTAACGGAAACCTTGTCGGAATAAACACAGCTATCAAAACTACCAATGGATATTATCAGGGATATGGATTTGCAATTCCAATTAACCTTGCTAAAAATGTTGCTACCGAATTAATGAAAAACGGTAAGGTATCCAGAGGTTATATAGGTGTAACAATTAAAGATGTAGATATAAAAGAAGCAAAAGGACTCGGTATGGATAAAGTGCAGGGTGTCATGGTACAGGATGTACTTGAAGGCGGTGCAGGTTACAATGCAGGTCTGAAATCCGGAGATGTTATTCTGACTGTTGACGGAAAAGAAGTTAACGCTGCCAATGAATTACAAACAATAATTGGCTCGCATCATCCCGGTGATGAAGTCAGTCTGAAGGTTTTCAGAGACGGAAGTACTTTTGAGAAATCCGTAGTATTAAAACCCAAAGAAGAAAATGCTAACCAGTCAGCACAAAACACGACTCCAAGAGAGACCGAAAATGAAGGTGCTTCAAAAAGTTTTGAATCAATAGGAATTACAGTATCCCCTCTCAGCTCTTCCATGAAAGATAAATTTAATGTTGATCATGGAATATATATCAGTGATGTAAAGAGATTTTCGGAAGGATTTGACAGAGGGTTAATAGAAGGATTAGTTATTTTAGAGGCAGATAAACAGAAAATAGAGAGTGTGGAGCAGTTTAATTCTCTAATCAGCGATAAGAATGTAGGTGATGTTATTTTGTTAAAAGTAATGAGCCAGGATGGAAATAAAAGATTAATCGCAGTTGAAATCAAGTAAAAACATTAATAATACCGGGAGTATAAAAATTCTCCCGGTATATATAAATATAAATTTGTTCTGTTGCTTTTTAATTACTTTATAATTATTTTTGTATAAGAATTATGAGAAAAAATATATCTACCATAATAATATTGTTGCTTGTTTTTATTTTTAGCATTAACGCAAATGCTGTTACTAAAAACAATTCAAATAATAATTTAAAAGGAAATAAGACTTCTAATATTTCTGATGATTATAAGCTTTATCAGAATTTTCCAAATCCTTTTAATCCTGCTACAATTCTTAGCTATAAAATAAATCAAAGTGGTTTCGTAACTTTAAAAGTTTACAATCTTGTTGGACAGGTTGTTGCTACATTAGTTGACGATTATCAGGAAGTCGGAACATACAGCAAACAGTTTGACGCTTCAAATCTCTCAGCCGGAGTTTACCTTTATAAATTACAGGTAAATAATTTTACATCCGTTAAGAGAATGACTCTCATTAAATAATTTAATAAATTTTTTCAATATATTTAAATTTGAAATCTACCAGATTTTCTCTTTCCATTCTCATTTTTTTACTAATATCAAATTTTGCATTTTCTCAGGGTGAAATAATTGATGATTTTTCAAAAAAGGCTATGCCCGGATGGATATGGGGTGGAGTTGAAATGAAATATTCTCATACCGAAGATAATCTTGAAAATGGTTTTGCTGAAATAATTACAGATAAAGTTATAGAACCAGGAGCTTACATTGGTAAAATATTATTAAAAAAGGATTATCTTCTTACTGCAGGCAATTACTTCAATGTTATGCTTAAAGGAGTAAATAATGATGCTTATGTTAAGATACAATTGATATATGATCTTAATAAAAATACTTTTTATGATGAAAATGTTGACGTTATGCTGACTTCTCAGCCTATATCCCTCAATTTTGACGGCTGGAAGGAAATAAAACTTAAACTGGATGAGGATAATTTTAAAATTATTTCAAATGCTGATAATAGCTTTGAAGTAACTGAAGATGAAGTTTTTGGTATTCAATTTGAATTTGAAGCAGGTAAAAACTATAAAGAGTCAAAATTTTTATCAGGTATTGCTTTGATTTCAGAAATAGTAAATAAGGAAGTATTTACTGATTATGATCAAAACAGCTCAAGCAGCAGTAATTCCGAATCATATTTTAATGCCAGCAACAGCCCTAATCCATTTAATCCTAAAACAACTATCAAATATACTATTCCTCAGAGTACTTTCGTCTCTATAGATGTTTATGACAGATTAGGCAGACCTGTAGTGACTTTGGTAAATCAGAATCAGGAACCCGGAAATTATGAAGTTGATTTTGATGCAGGTGATTTACCGAGTGGTATTTACTTTTACAGAATTAAAACAACTGAAAAAACAGAAGTAAAGAAAATGCTGTTTTCAAAATAAATTATAATTTATAATTTTAAAAAAAGTCCGTCAGAATTAATCTGACGGACTTTTTTTATTTAAAACTCCAATTCTTACACAATTCCTTACTTTACAATTTCAATTCCTGCAGGAAATGAGCCCATCTCCACTCTGTCATCCAGTAATGAAAAGTCTGAGATTCTAATTACCCTCGTTACACCGACCTTTTTACTTCCAACCGTAGGATGATGTCCGTCAAATCCGGAAAGAGTTTCGCAGGCTATATATGCATATTGACCGTCTGCTGTAAAATCAACTCCATGTGGCTGAATTCCTACATTTGATATAGTTGTCTGAACTTGCTGTGTTATTCTGTTTATAACCGATACTGTATTATTGTTTCTGTTACATACGAAAATATAATTTCCGTCATTTGTAAAATTCATCAATAATGGAAAGGCATTATTTCCTAAAAAAATCTTTTTTACAAAGGAGAGATCTGAGGCATTAAAAATTCTGACTTCACTAGAACCTCTGCAGGTAATAAAAAGTAAACTTTCATCAGGCGATAATAATATCTGGTATGGTCTGAAATTCCCTGTACCATTACCGGAAGGCGGAACTGTTGGATCAATCGGTTCTTTAATATAAGTGGAATCACTTTGATAGAAATTATTTGTATTAATCTTAAAGATATACTCCCCTATTTCAGAAGTAATGAATAATGTATTTCCGTCATTTGTTAATGCCATACCGTGAGGACCGGTCATTCTGGGTTCACCCGAAAAAACATCTGTTACTGTCATTGTGGAAGTATTGAATTTAGTCGTAGTTGATACTCCGCTTGAAGCAAAATTTGTTACATATCCTGTTAATCCGTCTGCAGAGATCTCTATGTGAGCCGGGCTCTGACCTGCCTGCATGTTACCGCCTATCTGAGCATGTGTATACGCATCAAATTTTTGAATATATCCCGCACTTATTAAACTGACATAAAAATACTTTTTATCAGGACTTAGCTTGACATAGTGAGGTGAATTGAGTGAATTACCTATACCACCTACGGGAACTAATCTTATTACCTGTTTTGTATTAGGTTTTATTACAGCCACTAGATCCGCTGCCTGATTTGTAATAAATCCTTTTTCTGAAACCGGAACATCGGTAAAAGCTACCTGACCATCTTTACTTTTTGCTCCGTCATTTATCCAGTTAAATATTGTCTGAACTTTGTCCATTGAGATTTTATGATATTCCGGAAATAAAGAATCCACTGATACAGGTGCAAAATTAGTATCAGAATTAATATAAGATATAAAGTGTGACCAATATCCATTGTATGGGATTATCATCGTCCCGTTAACAGAACCATTCATTGCATTATTCCAGTTAACAAGATCCATTCCGTTTGAGTTATTCCCAGTTGCATGGCATGAAGGGCTGGCACATGTAATGTTGCTGCTGTTAAGAGGTTCATTAAAAATAGCTTCTATTTCTGAAGGAAATCCGGTTACATTATCAGGTGTCTGACTGAAATCCTGTTCGCAGGATTGAAACATTAAAGGCAAAACTGTAAATATCAGTACAACACATACAGAAATAAAAATAGATCCGGATCTTTTATAATATTTTTTCATAATTATATTAATTTAAGATTTTTTTCAAAATCTTTAATTTGGTTTATAAAATTTATTGGAAGTTTTTCAGAATTGTTTTGAGAATTTATATTAACAAGAATGCCTGAGGCTTTACATATGCAGGTCTTATCGGAATCTCTTTGAACTATCTGTTCAAAGCAAAAGCTTGAATTTTTTATCCAGGAAATTTTTGTATAAATGTCTAACAAATCATCAAGATATGAATAAGATAAATAGTCAATTTCATTTCTTACGACTACAACTTTAAGACCATCATTAAAAATTCCGTTTGGAAGGATATTATATCCCATATTTCTTCGGTACTCTACTCTGCCAATTTCAAGATATTTAAGATAATTAATATTATGCACAATACCCTGTGAGTCCACTTCAAAAGTCCTGACCCTTAAACTGACTTTGTGTCTGTAATCAGATAAATCCACGTTTTTATAATATTATTTAAAATAGATTTTTAACAATTTACTTTCAATATATAATATTAACTTAAAAGTATTATTTCTGTTTCGTATATTGCAATTATGATAAGTAAAAAGAGAAAACTTAATAAGAAAATCGGATTGATTGGGTTCCCAATGGATCTTGGAGCTGACAGACGGGGTGTGGATATGGGACCGTCTGCCATCAGATATTCAAATCTCGAAGAAAAACTTGAGAAGCTTGGATATAAAGTAACTGATTTCGGAGATATTGATGTACAAATATCCGAAACACAGACAATAAAAGATTCTAAATTAAAGTATCTGCCGGAGATTACCAAAACATCAAAAATACTTGCAGATAAAGTTGAATCACTTTTAAATAAAAATTACTTCCCTTTGATTATTGGTGGCGATCATGCTACTGCCATCGGATCAATCGCCGGTATATCAAATTACTGTAAGAAAAATAACAAAACTCTCGGAATAATCTGGATCGATGCTCATGCAGATATGAACACAGAAGAGACTACTCCTTCAGGAAATATTCATGGTATGCCTCTCGCAGTTGCTTTAGGTAAAGGAAATATCAAACTGACAAACATTAATGGCTTTGCTCCAAAAGTTAAAGTTGAAAATGTTGCTTTGATTGGGATCAGAGATGTCGATGTACTTGAAGCAAAAACTATCAAGGAAATGAAACTGAAAGTTTATACCATGTCTGAAATTGATAAAGTGGGAATTCACAGAATTATTGCCAAAGTGCTGAACGATTTTAAAAACAGAGTAGATCATATTCATATAAGTTTTGATATGGATGGAATTGATCCTGATTTTGCTGAAGGTGTCGGAACACCTGTACCGGGAGGACTTTCATTCAGAGAATCTCATTTACTTATGGAAATGGTCGCTGATTGCGGGTGTATGAATTCTTTAGAAATTCTTGAAGTGAATCCAATTCTTGATACTCAAAATAAGACAGCGTTTCTTGCTACTGAGTTAATCATTTCCGCTTTAGGAAAAACAACAATGTATGACTAAAAGCTGATTAAATTAACTTAGTCAGCTTTTCTATCTTTTCACTTGTCTCCTGCTGTTTTTGTTTTTCTCTGGAAATAACATCAGGTGCTGCTTTACTTAAGAAATTTTCATTTGATAATTTCTTATCAAGTCCATTCAGATAACTTTTTAAATTTTCTATATCCTTTTTAATTTTTTCTATCTGCTCATCGGAATTCTCCATCTTTTCAATTGACAGAAATATTTCATAATTACCAGCTACTGCTTTCGCATAATTTCTCTCATCTTCTAAGACATCTTCGACAGATTCAAGTTTTTCAAGATTACATAATTTTTCTATGTACTTGCTGTATTCCGAAATAAGTTTTTTCGAATCCCCTGAGGAAATTATAAAAACTTCTGATCTGAATGAGGCAGGAATATTATTTACTGCTTTTAAATTTCTTATTGCAGATGCAATTTCCTTTACTTTTTCAAACTTAATCTCCTGATCCGGGTCAATTTTTGATTCATTAATATAAGGAAGCATTTCAATGGAAATACTTATTTCAGCTCTTCCCTCTTTAAGATTATGCCATAATTCCTCTGTGACATAAGGAATTACAGGGTGAAGGATTTTAAGTATATTTTCATAATAATCAATTGCATCTGATATTATTCTTCCGGATTGTTCAGGATATTCATTGATCTTTATTTTCATAAGCTCAATATACCAGTCACAATAATCACTCCAAACAAAGTTATACAGTGTCTTTGTATATTCATCAATTCTGTATTCATGCAAAAATCTATCTGCATTTTTTAAAGAAGAATTATATCTGCTTTCAAGCCACTTATCTGTTAAATCATTCACATATTTATCGGATTGTTCGGTTCCGTCAGTTTTTATTTTTTCCTTCATCATCAGGAGAAATCTTCCGGCATTCCATAATTTTGTAATGAAATTTCTGCCTATCTGAGTTTTTTCTTCATCAAATAAAACGTCGTTTCCCAGCGGAGCAAGATATACAATGGTAAATCTCAGTGAATCAGTTCCGTATTTATCCATCAATTCAATAGCATCCGAAAAATTTCCCAGTGTTTTTGACATCTTTATCCCTTTTCCATCTCTTAACGTTGAATGAAAATAAACTTCTGAAAATGGAATATCCTTCATATATTCCATCCCTGCCATTATCATTCTTGCAACCCATAAGAATATTATTTCAGGTGCAGTGGATAAAAAATCTGTCGGATAATAATATTTGAGATCTTCATTTTTCTTATCGTTTTCATTATTCTCCCAGCCAAAAACACTTAATGGCCAAAGCCATGATGAAAACCATGTATCAAGAACATCCTCATCCTGTCTCCAGTTTTCAATATCCACAGGCGGCTCTGTCTCACAATAAATTTGATTTGTTTCTTTATGATACCAGATAGGTATCTGATGTCCCCACCAGAGCTGTCTTGAAATACACCAGTCCCGTATATTCTCCATCCAGTGATAATACACTTTTGTATACCTTTCAGGAAAGAATTTTATTTTACCTGATTTTACAACTTCAAGCGCTGGGTCTGCGAGTTTTTTCATAGATACAAACCACTGTTCAGATAAATATGGCTCTATAATTGCTTTTGTTCTGTCAGATAAAGAAACATTGTGTACATAATCCTCAACTTTTATAAGAAGGTCTTTTTCTTTTAGCTTTTTTATGATCTTTTCACGGGCTTCGGTGATTCCAAGTCCGTTGAACTCCCCTGTCAGTTCATTTAACTTTGAATCTTTTGAAAGAACAATAACAGATTCGAGTCCATGCCTTTTTCCGATCTCAAAATCATTTACGTCATGTGCAGGAGTTACTTTCAATGCACCAGTTCCGAATTCCTTATCCACATATTCATCCTGAATCAAAGGTATAAGTTTGTTTACCAATGGAAGCATAACTTTCTTATTTTTAAACTTGTTATATCGTTTATCTTCAGGATTTACTGCAACTGCGGTATCTCCGAACATTGTTTCGGGACGGGTTGTTGCTACAGTCACAAATTCATCGGAATCCTCCAGCTTATATTTTATATAATATAATTTATCGTTTCTTTCTTCATAAAATATTTCATCATCACTTACTGCTGTCTGCGAAACCGGATCCCAGTTTACAATCCTGTATCCTCTGTAAATTAAACCTTTTTTATATAGATCGACAAAAACTTTTCGCACATTATTAGACAAACCATCATCAAGAGTAAATCTTTCCCGTGACCAGTCTACTGAGGCACCAAGTTTTCTAAGTTGTTTTAAGATCACACCACCGTTTTTTTCTTTCCAGTCCCAGACAAGTTCGATGAATTTTTCTCTTCCCAGATCATGTTTTGTTTTACCGCTCTTTGCAAGATCCTTTTCAACCATTACCTGAGTTGCAATTCCAGCATGATCCATTCCCGGCACCCAGCAAACTTCATATCCCTGCATCCTTTTCCATCTGCAGTAAATATCCTGAATTGTATTATTCAGCATGTGACCAAAATGAAGAATTCCGGTAACATTAGGGGGTGGAATTACAACTGAATATTTTTTCTTACCCGGTACCGGATGAGATTCATAAAGTTTATTTTCATCCCAAAACTTTTGCCAGTAAATTTCTGAAGTTTTGAAATCAAATATTTTGGGGATCTCTGTCATAAAATATTAAATTAATTCTGTTTTATTTTTTTTATTATTCTGAAGAATTTCATTTGCCAGATTAAGATAAGCAACCGCACCTTCTGAGTCAATTTTATACAAGCACAGCGGTTTTCCGTAAAATGTAGATTCGTTAAGCAAATTTGTATTTGGTATAAAAGTATTTAGTAAATATTTACTATATTTTATCTTCAATTCCCTCTCAGAGATCTTGGTTACCTTGGAATCTTTCTCATACATAGTTAGAATTATTCCCTCAATGCTCAGATCCGGATTTGCTATCTCTTTCAGCCAGTCGAAATAATTGAATAATCTGTCTACAGCTTCCAGTGAAAAATGTCCTGATTTTATTGGAATCAGGATTGAGTCCGAAGCTACCAGAGCATTTGTTGAAATGCCTTTTAGCAATGGTGGACAGTCAATGATCACATATTCATAATAATTTTCGATTTCCTTTATTGCATTTTTAAGAATAAGTCTGTTTTCCGTAAATTTCAGGAACTTATCATGTGTACTGATTGAATATATGTTTGAAGGTACAAAATCAAGATATTCAAGATCGGTCTGATGTATTGCAGATTTTAAAGAATGTGTAAATGCAAAAACTTCAGCAAGACTGGCATTTATCTTATCTGATGTAAAGCCCAGCGCAATAGCAGAAGCTCCGTATGGGTCAACATCAATAAGTAAAGTCTTTTTTTCAGCGACGGCAAGGGAAGCAGCAAGATTTACTGCTGTAGTAGTCTTTCCTACACCTCCTTTCGGAATACAAACTGAAATAACTTTACTCAATTTTTAAAATTTTAAAATTTACAATTTTACAATTTAGAAAAAAATATCTGATCATTATTAATTATGCAAAATGGTTTACACTGAACTTCAAAATCATCAAATGGTGTGTTTTTGCTTTTTGATCTGAACTTGGATGAATCAATTTTCCATTTTGCATTCCTGTCAAGCACAGAAATATTAGCTGATTCCCCTTCTGCTATTTTAACTTCTTTTAATCTTAGTATTTTTCTTGGATTCACGGATAGTTTCATTATCAGCTGTTCAAAAGAAATAATTTCTGTTTTCACAAGATATGTATAAGAAAGTCCAATGGCCGTTTCAAGTCCTACAATTCCAAATGGAGAATCATTAAATCCCTGATTTTTTTCATACTCTGTATGAGGCGCATGATCTGTACATATTACTTCAATAGTATCATCTTTCAATCCCTCAAGAATGCTTTCAACATCATCAGTAGTTCTTAGCGGAGGATTCATCTTGGCATTTGTATTGTAATTACTGCATTCTCTGTCTGTTAAAATAAAATGATGCGGACAAACTTCACCGGTCACATTAATATTTTCTTCTTTTGCTTTTCTCAAAAGATCAACACTCTTTCCACACGAGATATGCTGTATGTGGTATCTTGAATTATTTACATATTTTGTGAGCAAAATATCCCTGGCAATAATGATAGTTTCACTGACTTCAGGAATACCTCCAAGTCCTGTAGCAGTGGAGATAAATCCTTCATTCATTACGCCTTTATTACTCAGATCCATATCCTCACAATGCTGAATCACAACCGAATCTATCTGTGAAGTATATTCAAGTACTCTTCGCATTAATTCAGGATTTGCAATAGGGCTTCCGTCATCGGTGAAAGCAATTGCCCCGGCTTCATGTAAAGAAAGTATTGGTGAAAGTTTTTCACCTTTTCTTCCGGAAGTAGCGCAAGCTGCAATATCCACATCTACAATAATTCCTTTAGCCCTTTGAAGGAGATCTCTTACTATCAAAGGTGAATCAAGAGGCGGAGCAGTATTAGGCATACACATCACACCGGTAAAACCACCGTTAGCTGCCGCTTCCGTACCGCTAGTAAGATCTTCTTTGTGAGTCTGACCGGGATCTCTCAGATGAACATGCATATCATATAAACCGGGAACTATTGTTTTTTTCTTACAATTAATTTCTTGTGTATCTTTTTTAAAACGGGTAACTTTACCAATTTTTTGAATTATACCGTCTGAAATCAATATATCAGCAGTCTTATAAAGATCTTCTCCGGGTGAAATTATTTCCGCATCTTTTAATAATAAATCCATCTGTACATTCTAATTTTTATTATCATTCATTAATTTAAAAACAGCGCATTTTACGGCAAGTCCGTTTGTTACCTGCTGAAATATGTATGCATTATCCGAAACTGATGTATTGTAATCAATTTCTACATTGATATTCATTGGTCCGGGATGAAGTATCCTTATTTTTTTGTTTGACTTAAGGACTCTTTCATTTAATCCGTAGTGTTTATTGTATTCATTAAGAGAAGGGATGAGATTTCCGGCGTCTCTTTCAAGCTGAACCCGCAAAACATTCAGGACATCATTTTTCTTTACAGCTTCTTCAAGATCATTATAAACATTCACACCCAGTCCTTCAATGTTTCCGGGAATAAAAGAAACAGGTCCGCAAACAGATACATTTACATCATATTTTTTTAATCCGTAAATATTTGAAAGCGCAACCCTGCTGTGTGAAATGTCCCCTACTATGCATACATTCAATCCCTTGATGTCTCCGTAAATTTCTTTCAGTGTATAAATATCAAGTAAACCCTGTGTCGGATGTTCATTCTTACCATCGCCGGCATTTATTATTTTTGAACCGGAAAATTTTTGAAGTAACAGAGGTATGCCCGGAGTTGAATGTCTGACAACTGTATAATCAAATTTCATTGCATCAATATTCTTTATTGTATCGAGAAGACTTTCACCTTTACTTATAGATGAACCACTTGATGTAAAATTAACAGTGTTCATTCCCATCATTTTTTCTGATAACTCAAATGATGTCAGCGTTCTTGTAGAATTCTCAAAGAACAGATTAATAACGGATCTTGATCTAAGCTCTTCCTTTATTGTTTTCTTTTCAACAATCAATTTTTTAAAATATTTTGTCAGTTCAAATATCTCTTCCAGATATTTAAATTCAATATCCCGTAAACCTGTAAGATGATAAGGAAAATTCATTTTTTATAAATTTACATTCCAATTAGGAAATTCCATAATACATAATCAAGTATAAGTATGGATGCAGCAGCTATAACAAACGCCTTAATCGTTGCCAATCCAACTCCTTCAGCGCCACCGCTGGTCTGGAAACCTATAAAACAACCGATAGAAGAAATAGAAACTCCAAAGAATAAAGCCTTTATAAATCCGGCTAAAATATCTTTTGCTTCAAATGATTTTTTAAATGCTCCAAGAAATGTTTCGCTTGGTACATCAAGGAAAATAGTGGCTACTGAATATGAACCAAGTATAGCAATAGAACTTGCATAGATTACAAGAACAGGAAGCATACAGGTTGTAGCTACTATCCGTGGCATTGCAAGATATCTGACAGGACTGATTGCCATAGCTTCAAGAGCATCTATCTGTTCGGTAACTTTCATGGTTCCGAGCTCTGCAGCCATAGATGCGCCGACTCTTCCTGCAAGAACAATAGCTGCCAGTACCGGACCTAATTCAATTATTATTGCCTTCGTAGTAGCTGACCCAAGATAACTGTATGAAATAAGTCCCTTGATCTGATATGCTGCCTGCCAGCAGGATACCGCTCCGGTAAAAATTCCGATAATAGTGACTAGTGTAAGAGAATTTACTCCTACATGCATCATTTGCTCAAGTATCAGTTTTCTGTCCCTGAAAACCCGGGGTAAATTTTTTATTACACCGGTCATCAGTCTTGAAAACTGACCTAGCTCTGTAAAAAACTGAATAAACTTTCTTCCTATGAATGAAATCAAACAGTATTATATGAGTAGTTAATAAATATAAAAATTAGAATTTTTGTGTTAATAATTTTTTAGCTTTTGTACTTTTACCTGAAGTAGTTTTATTCCTGATTTCTGCATAATTGTCATTACAAGACCTTTATAATCTATTCTTTCATAAATATCAGGTACGTGTCCGGTTACTTTTTGCAGAAAGCCGCTTAAAGTCTGATATTCATCCGGATCAACAGGTATGTCAGCATTCAGAAGCTTATTGAATTCTTCAATAGTTATATTCGGATTTAAAAGATATATACCTTTTCTGTCAGCTTTGATATTTTTTCCGTCAGTTTCGGTATCATATTCATCTTCTATTTCGCCAAATATTTCTTCAATAATATCCTCAAGAGTAATTAATCCTTCGACTCCTCCATGTTCGTTAACCACTATCCCAAGATGTATGTTGTTTTTCTGAAAATCTTTTAAGATCTCACCAATATGTTTTGTCTCGGGAATGAAATGAACCGGTCTTATTATATCCTGAAGTACAATAACTTCTTTGTGTTCAGCAGCGCTTATAATATCCTTAGAATAAATAATACCTATAATATTATCAATAGTATCTTTATAAACCGGAACTCTTGAATATCCTTCATCTATCAACCTTTCAATAATTTTATCTCTGTTATCCTCAATATCAATTGAAAACATTTTATTCCTTGGGATCATGACATCTTCAGCGGTTTTATCATTAAAGCCAAATACTTTCTGAATAATAGCCTGCTCAGTTTCGTCTATTTCACCGGATTTAGTTCCCTCTGATATAAGCATTCTTATCTCTTCTTCCGAATGTGATCTTTCAAATTCACTTACAGGTTCTATACCAACAATTTTCAGTATCTTGTTTGCTGCTGCATTCAGAACTATTATCGGCAGTTTGAATATCAGATAAAAAATATTTAATGGCCAGGCAATGAACAAAGTAGTCTGTTTTGGATGTCTTATTGCCAGGGATTTTGGAGCGAGTTCTCCGATAATGATATGAAGAAAAGTAATTAATACAAAACCGACAGAAAGTGAAATAGTATGGATAGTCTTGGGGTTATCGATACTAAGCCACTGAAACAAGGGTTCCAGTATTCTTGCAGTTACAGGTTCACCGATCCATCCAAGACCCAGAGAAGATATCGTAATCCCAAACTGTGTTGCAGCTAAAGACTGGTCAAGATTGGTAATAAGACGAAGAGCAAGTTTTGCTTTACCATTTTTACTGATTTCTTCAGGCAACAATTGTGTTTTTCTTACTTTTACCAAAGCAAACTCTGCAGCTACAAATAATGCATTTAGTAATACGAAAAGAAAAAGTAAGAAAAGATCAAAAAATATAGACTTAAAATCTTCCATGTGTTATGACGTCAAAATAATTAATTCAATAAAAATCTTCAATTTAAAAGACTTTGAACGCAAATCTGAAATGTTGATCGGGAAGAATTTAATATTCAAAAGAAAATTTATTTTGTAAATATCATTTTCTTTATATCGGAAGTGTAGTTCGTTTCGATCTTATAAAAATATATTCCACTTGATAACTCGCTGTATTTATTAGCATTAAATTCTATGCTGTAAGTACCTGGCGATTGAAAAGCATTCAGTAACTCATCAACAAACTGACCTGTAAGACTGTAAACAATGCATCTTACTTTGGTTGGTACTAAAACCTGATATGAAATTAATGTTGACGGATTAAATGGATTTGGACTATTCTGATTCAGTTTAATTTCAGGAACTCCTGCTATGCCTATTTTGATTTCCTCTGAGGCTACGATTTTATTAAATATATCATAAACACTAAGTTTATAAAAATAAACACCATTTTCATCAGGGTTGTCCGAAAAAGTATAATAATATGTCGAAAGTGAATCAGTTTCTTCTTTTTTTCTGAAATTGGAAAAGACAACTTCAGTCAGAGAATTATATAATGCACTCCCGGATGTTTTACTTTCTATTTTATACTTATTTAAATTGGCAGGATTACTAATTGCCCAGTTAAGTTCAACTTCCGCTTTATTAATTTTTGCCGTAAATGATGTAATCTTATTTTTAAATTTATCAACATTATCTGCCATGGATAAATTTGAAAGCAAAACAAATATAAATATTCCTGTTAATAAATTTTTCATGATATCTGTTTTTATCTGTACTCCTGTAAAAAATCCAATCTTTTTTTAAGTTTCTCTTTTGGTACGAGCAATTTATCCTTTCCAAATACAGCTTCTTCCTGACTGCTGAATACAAGCTCATATTCTTCACTCATTACTATTGCTTCTTCAGGACAGACTTCTTCGCAAAATCCGCAAAAGATACATCTGACCATATTTATTTCAAATTTCTCGGGATATCTTTCTTTATCTCGTTCGGTTTCTCCTGCCTGAACTTCTATAGCAAGAGCAGGACATACCCTTGAGCAAAGCGCACAGGCAACACATCTTTCTGTACCGTCATCTTCCTGAACTAATACAGGTCTGCCTCTGTATGATGCAGGCGGTATCCATTTTTCTTCGGGATATTGCCTGGTGAATTTCGGCTTGAACATTTGCTTTAATGTAAGTCCAAGACCTTTAACGATCTGCGGTATGTATGTTTGTTCAAATAAATTTAGATCTTTTTTCTTAATTATTGGCATATATATAAAATCATTTTAGCAAATATAACAGAAAGTTTAATAAATATTAAGGTATTATTCGTACAAATTTTTATTGTACCAAACATCAATAGTACAATTAAAATTTACTTATTCCAAAAGTAAACAACAGATACAATCCTGTCAAAGCAAATGCAATATGGAAGAATAAAATTAATTTAGGATATTTTTTTCCGGATAATGTCGTAGCTATCATTCCGCCTCCAAAAAAGAATGCGATTAAAAGAAAGAAAAATCCATAAACCGGAACATCTCCTTTTTGAAATGACATATATCCAATAATTAAAGCAAGTCCTAATAATCCCAATGATCCGTGTATAATACCGGTTACAAGTTTGGGTGGATTTTTTGAATATAATTTAACAAAAAGAAAAATACCGAGCATTGCCACGGAAAAATACAGAATCAGGATAAAATAAAGCATTTGGGATTTTTATTTTAAAGTATTAATTATAAAATCAAAATTTAATGTATACTTTAAGGTATGAAATTTCAATTTGATACTTATAGAATTAATTAAATTTTAAAATAAGCATAAGTAAAAATGTTTAATGTACTTATTTACAATACTGTCCAAAACATTTTCAAATAAGTAAAAAAGCTTTAATAATAAATGCTAATCTATGTTTTTATCTGTTCA
>JAGQWH010000139.1 GCA_020437545.1 Ignavibacteriota bacterium | reverse complement strand
GTCATTTCGCAGTTTGCAGGGGACGCATATATGCGTCCTCTGCTGATTTACCCTGTTTAAGATTTTTTTTAAAAATTCATTTACAAACTCTTACTGTAAAAAAAAGATTATTTATTATAATAACTTTATTCCGTAAATTTTATCACTTTAAAAAGTTCTTTCTAATTAACATTAAAGCCATGAACAAATACTACCTCCTTGTCTTAGCAGTAATCTTTTTTATATTTAATAGTAATTTATCATTCAGCCAGAGCGGCGGTCCTTCGGATTCCACAAGGTGGCCGACTTTTGACATGACAGTCAAAAATATAACTTTCCAGCCCGGAGCTGATGGACAGGATAGTATTATATTATGGGATGTTTATCTTGTTCAGACAAATTACGGTCAGCCGGGAATAGATCCGTTTGAATTCTGCTGCGCACAGTACAGCTGGTATTTCAATAAAGATATCTGGCAAAATCCGTCTAACGGAGGTAATCTGGTTCTTACAAATTTAGGAGATGAGACTGACCTTCCAATTGGTTTAAGACCTCCTTCATTTCGTGTTGACTCTGTTTCTTCCTATGGTACCGGCAGAGGTTTACTTCAGACCTCAGGTAATTTTCCTAATTCCGGTATAAATTTTTTTATAAGCCATACTTCTCCCGGTACAAAGATATTACGAATGAAACTTTCTACCAGTGGCCGAAGATTCAACAACGCTCCTTTGAATTTGCAATGGAGAACAGGTTTAGTAGGGTCTAATACTTTCCTGGCTTACTTTACTCCCAATCCCCCCGGACCGGATTCGGCAAATCCGCAATATGCGCAGGCAATTTTCAGTGACCAGCCGCCGAAATATAATTACGAAGTTGAATTTGGATATCCTCCCTATGCAAATTTTATAGTTACCGGTCCCAACACAATTACTGCCGGTCAGGTGCTTGGCTTTTTGAGTGTACCAACAGGAGTTCCAAGTTATTTTTATGAATGGAATTTTCAGGGTGGAAGCCCATCTGTATCTTATTCACCTTATCCGGATGTTGTCTATAATACACCGGGTGTATATAATGTATCAATGAGAGTTCAGAATCCATATGGATCCGGATTTTTAGAAAGGTATAATTATATAACCGTACTGGCTTCTCTTCCTGTGGAACTGAATTCATTCAGTTCAACCATTTCCGGAAACATTGTCACTCTCAGATGGAGTACTGTTTCAGAACTGAACAACTCCGGTTTCGAAGTTCAGAGAAAAAACGCAGATCAGAATGGTCAGAATGACTGGAATTCTATCTCGTTTGTTGAAGGCAGAATAAACAGCAATGAGATCACGAATTATGTATATACTGACAGAAATCTCACGGCAGGAAATTATGATTACAGGCTGAAGCAGATCGACCTGAATGGTAATTTTGAGTATTACAATCTTACTGAAACCGTGAGCATAGAAATTCCTGATGAATTTTTTGTCTCACAGAATTACCCTAACCCGTTCAATCCTTCAACAACTTTCAATTTTAATTTACCTTCAGCTTCCAATCTGAAAATATCTATATATGATCTGAATGGTAAGCTTATAAAAGTATTAGAGAACGGATACAAAACCGAAGGCTACCATGAGATCAGGGTCAATGCAGCAGATCTGACATCAGGTATTTATTATTGTAATTTTGAAACAGCTGAAAATGTTGTTACAAGGAAAATGATACTTCTGAAATAAATAAGTATTAAAAACAACGCAGTCCATTTTAATTTGCAAAGTTAATATTTAATTGATTCTGATTCAAAAAAATTCGAGCTATAGTTGGTATTCCAAAAAATATTGAATTAGTATTATTAAAATTAAATAATCATGTAAGACAATTTTTTTCATTGTCTACACTGACTCATTTCAAAGTAAAAATCAAAAAATATATTCATTGTCTCCGCAGAGTCTTTTCGCAGTTTGTAAGGGACGCATATATGCGTCCCCTGCTGATTTTCGAGCCGTTGCTGTTGTTCCAAAAAATTGCATAAGTATTTTTAAATTGAAATAATCCTATCAGGCATTTTTTTCATTGTCTCCGCAGAGTCTTTTCGCAGTTTGTAAGGGACGCATATATGCGTCCCCTGCTGATTTTCGAGCCGTTATTGCATGTTCCAAAAATTTCGAATAAAAAGTGTTCCTTAATTTAATATGTAATCATCAAACTTTTGGGAAAACCAGCAACTGCCCGAAATTATTAAAATTGTTTTTGAAAAATTTCAGGTAAAAAAAATAATTATCACAACGGAACATTTTCAAAAAACTGTATTATAAGATGAAAACATTTTTCATTAAACCAAATGAAAAATAAAATGTCAAAAACAAAAATCAGAAACATCTGATCTGAATAAATATAATGAACAGAATCTTTTCAAATATTGCCGGAATTTTAAATGATCTCAGGAGAGTCAGTTTATATATTAAAACTGAAGGGGAAAATATGAAAAGTTCAGATGCAAATATCAAAAAGTCAGGTGCAAATATGAAAAGTTCAGATGCAAATATGAAAAGTTCAGAAGCAAATGTCAAAAGGTCAGAAGTAAATATCAAAAAGTCAGGTGCAAATGTCAAAAGTTCAGGTGCAAATGTCAAAAGTTCAGAAGCAAAAGTCAAAAGTTCAGGTGCAAATGTTAAAAGTTCAGAAGCAAATGTCAAAAAGTCGGGAGCAAATGTCAGTAAACCAAAAGCAAACATACGAAGATTTTTTTCAAGCAAACTTTATCATAATGCAGATATTTATCTGCATTATTCAAATTCAATAATATTTTACGCAGACAACAGTTCACCTGTCATAAATATCATCCTTGTAAAATTAACCGGCTCAGGAATTACGGGAAAAGTAACAGTAATTTTCATATCAACATGCAAGCCGGTGATATTTTATCTCAGTTTCAATGAAGCCATACACTCTTTTGACGGCGTCATTGAGCGCTACTGCGGGGTACCTCCGTAATAATTAGAAATTAGGAATTTGGAATTACGAGTTTCAAGTTAAAAGTTACGAGTTACGAGTTACGAATAATGAGTTACAAGTTTCAAGTTACGAATTACAAGTTACGGATAATGAAATATGGGTTATGAGTTATTTGATACTAAGAAGGAAAATTATTATAAACTTTAAATTTTAAATATCATGAATACGAATAAAAGCGCTTCTCTTGAAGCGAAATTAGTCAACAGCAAGGATCTTCTTACATCGGTAAAGGATCTTTCAAAATACAATCCGTCTTCGGAAGTCATTAAAATTGATAATTACGAGAACTTCATCAATGAAACAGACGGAGCGGTTACGCAATATAAAACCGCATCAGGCTATTTGCAGAATGCAACAATGAATGCAAATGCTGCATTCGATAAATTAGTAAGAATATCCAGGGACATACGTTCAGAGATACAGGAACTGAAAGGCGCATCCTCGGAAGAGGCTGAAGCAGTTAACTCCATAGTAATACTCATCACCGGAGAGAATGTGCAGAAGCACTCCAAAATGAAGAAGAAAACTCTTAAAGGACTAAAGGATGGCGAAGATCCTCCTCAGTTCTCATCAGTATCAGCTCTCGATCACGAATCGCGGCTGGGTAATTTCAGGACGCTGCTCGGATTACTTAAGACATTTGAATTCTATGAGCCGCTTGATGCTGAGATCACAATTTCCTCGCTTGAGGCGTTTGAGAATGAATTAAAAGAACGACTTGATGATATAGCGGAAAAGGAAATTGCCTATACCAACCAGCGAAGCCGCGTAATGAATTACTTTAACGGCGAGCACGGTCTTAAAGACAGGGCGGTCAGAGCAAAGAAACACGTTAAGAGAAAGTACGGAGTGAAATCTCCGGAGTATAAGCTGCTGACAAATAAGAAGTACTAGCTTTGATGATGAATCAGGAGTCAGTTAAATCAAAAAAAAAGCGGGATGAAAGTCCCGCTTTTTTTTGTATTGAGTATAGGGTATTGGGTATTTCGGTGAAAGAGGATTTGTTCTTTGTGATTTAGAGATCTTCTTATAAGGAAATAAAAATGTATACATTAGACCGATACTGAATCAGCCACAGCGAATCAATACTCTATACTCAATACCCAATACTCATTTAGCATACTAATAAAGTCATTTATTATATCCATTATTTAATTTACTTTTCACTAAACCAACCCTCTCATATCCCTTAAATATTATTTGGGATTGGAGGGTTTTAATTTATATGAAGGTAAAAAAAGATAAAGTAAAATTAATTACGCTCGGATGCTCGAAAAATCTCGTGGATTCTGAATTTATATTATCCCAGATTAAATCGAATGACATTGAGATCGTGGAAGATGAAAACGATGCCGAAAATGTGATCATCAATACATGCGGATTCATTGAAGCCGCAAAACAGGAATCGATAGATACCATAATGAGAGCAGTGAATCTGAAATCTGAAGGTAAATTGAAAAATGTATATGTTGCAGGATGCCTTTCGGACAGATATAAGACCGAACTCGAAAAAGACATTCCCGAAGTGGATAAGTATTTCGGCGCAACTGACAAGCCACAGACTATATTCGGTATATTAAATGAACTCGGAGTCGATTATAAAAAAAATCTTATCGGGGAAAGGATAGTAACCACGCCGTCACATTTTGCGTATCTGAAGATCAGTGAAGGCTGCGACAATCCCTGCTCATTCTGCGCAATACCGATAATGCGCGGCGGTCACAGATCAAAACCACTTGAAGAAATACTTATGGAAGCGCAGAAGCTTGCATCAAAAGGCGTAAAGGAACTCATAATCATAGGGCAGGACACTACATACTGGGGATTTGATAAGAATTTCAGCGAAAGGAAGAGAGACCTGTCACAGGTTCTTTCAGAATTGTCTAAGATTAAGGGGATAGAATGGATAAGGCTAATGTATGCATATCCTTCGCGATTTCCATATGATCTTACACATATAATAAGGGATACGGAAAATATCTGCAATTACATTGATATACCCATTCAGCATATTTCGGATAACGTATTAAAATCAATGAGAAGAGGGATCACAAAAAAAAATCTGACAGACCTTTTGTATAAAATAAGGGAAGAAGTACCGGGGATCTGCATAAGGACGACTCTTATTACGGGTTATCCTGATGAAACTGATAAAGATTTCGAAGAGTTATCAGAGTATGTAAAGGAGTTCGAGTTTGACCGGCTCGGAGTTTTCACTTATTCACACGAAGACAACACTCATGCAGCTAACCTTCCTGACAGAATTCCCGAAAAGGAAAAATTACGAAGACAGAGGCATTTACTTGATATTCAGAAAGAGATCTCATTCAGAAAGAACAGAGAGTCTGTCGGAAATGTCATTAAAGTTTTGATTGACAGAAAAGAAAATGATTATTACATTGGAAGAAGTTATAAAGATTCACCCGAGATAGATCAGGAAATATTTATTAACGGAAAGGATCTTAAAACAGGAAATTTTTATGATGTAAAGATCTTTGATGCTGAAGAATTTGATCTTTTTGCGGAGGTGGTTATATAGATTTTTAAAATTTATTTTTATACTTTTAAACCTAAAGGAGGTTTATTATGAAAAAGCTATACAGATCTAATCACGTAAAAGAGTTTTTACGTTCAAATCAGGAATTCATATTCCATTTATCAAAACCGGTTTTATTCGCTTTATTAATTCTCACCATTTTCAGTTCTCAGTCATTCTCACAACTGCAGGATAAGGAAGTCAGACCTCAGGAAAAGGAATTTTTCTTTATTGACCCAATGGTTTTTTACAGTAAAGACGAAATGAAAGCTAGACTTGACGTCTATATTGAGATCCCGCTTGATAATCTGCAGTTCAAAAAAAATTACTCAACGAAAGATTATGACGCCAGTATCAATTATAAGATCAAAGTCACTAATCTTGCAAATGAGATAGTCGTTAATGAATCTATTAAAGACTATGTATCAACTTCAAAAGATGCGCAGAAATCCCTTGAAGAATCAGCAAAATTCATAGTAAAGGAATTTTATCTGAATCCCGGTGCATATTCACTTGAAGTTACTCTCAAAGATATCAACACTAATAAAGAAGAAACTTTAAGCGATAAGATCAAAATAATAGATTTCTCTCTGAAGAATGTTTCTTTCAGTGATATCATGCTTGTCAGTAATCTCAAGATTGAAAATGGTAAAAAGGTCATCACTCCTTTAATTGACAAAAACATAGATAATCTTCAGGAGATCTATCTTTTCTTCGAAGTGTATAATTCCCAGAACAAAGATGTGCTTTCAAATTACCAGTATAAAATTACAGGAGCAAAGGAAAAGATCTATGAGAAAGGAAGTTATCAGTATACTCTCACTCCGGGAATAAATAAATTCTTTGAAAAAATCCCGACTGACAATCTCGTTTTCGGAGATTACAAACTTGAGATCACTGATATCTCAAGCGGTGAACTCATTGCTGAAAAGGATTTCTCAAATAAACTTAACGGAATGCCTGTAAATTCAAAAGATATGAACCTTATGATAAGCCAGCTTCTTTATATTGCAAGCGGTGAAGAATACAGTAAAATTAAAAATGCCCCGACAGAAGAACTTAAGGAAAAGTATTTTATTGAATACTGGAGAAGCAAGGATCCGTCTCCCAATACCACTAAAAACGAACTGATGATCGAATATTATAACAGGATAGAAGTTGCAAACGAGCGGTACTCTCATTACATTGACGGATGGAAAACTGACATGGGAATGGTTTATATTATTTACGGTGAACCAAACAGTATCGACAGAGTTCCGTTTGCCGAAAATTCAAAGCCGTATGAAATATGGCAGTATTACACTGACAATAAGGAATTTATATTTTTTGATGAATCAGGTTTCGGAGATTATAAACTTGCTATTCCTATATGGGATGACAGAGGAACGAGGATCAGAAACTAATTTTAAGATTGCAAAGAATATTCAAAGAAGTTTTTTTCTTTTGTTAAGATAATTCAGTAAAGCAGTATCAAACGGCGTGGATGTGGAAAGAGTTATGAAATCAATATTATTCTTTCTGCATTCGGTTTTATATTTATTTATGAACTCCTGCACTGATTCCTGATATGCCTTCTGCATTGATACTGGTTGTGAAAAAATTTCCTCATTGGTTTCCATATCCTTTAATGTAACAGGGTTCCCTTCAAGAAAAGTAATTTCGACCGGGTCAAGTATCTGAAATATTATAACTTCATTCTTATCATATCTGAAATGCTTTAATGCATTTATCACTTCGCTTTGCTCATCAAAAAGATCACTGAACACAATTACAAGTCCGCGTCTCTTAACTTTATCAGCAATTTCATTCAGACATTTAGCTGTACCTGTCTCATTCAGGGATTCTACATTTGAAAGTTCCTTAAGTATAAGCTGAAGATTTGCCTTGGTGGAATGAGGAGGAATATATGAACGTATCTTTGTATCATAGGTTGTAAGAGAGATGGCATCCCGCTGAAGAAGCATCAGATAAGCAAGTGATGCTGCAAGATGCGAAGCATATTCTAGCTTTGTAAGAGAGTCATGACTCTGCTCCGGTATACTTTCCTTACCGGAAAGTAATTTTTTAAAAAAGCCTTTTCTCTTTGAATTGATTCCTCCGATATCATCGGATTTAAAATTCATGGAACGGCTGATATCAAGTAATAAATATGATTTCAGATTAGTTTCTTCTTCATACCGCTTTATATAATATCTGTCAGTCTTTCCGAGTATCTTCCAGTCAAGATGCTTAAGGTCATCTCCGGGCATATACTGCCGGTGTTCAGCAAATTCAACACTGAATCCGTGATACGGGGATTTATGCATACCTGCAATAAACCCTTCAACTACCATGCGCGCTTTGAATTCCATATTCGAAAGACGCGCGACAACTGAAGGGTTTAAATATTTTTTGTAATCTGTTATTTCAGACAATTATTTATTTTTTTGACCTTATTTTACAAAAGAAAAATCATGCAATAACTGAATTTAATATTCAGTAACAGATCTATTATTGCTCACTTTTTTCTTCTGTCTTCTGAGGTTTCTTTGTTTGTACCGGTTCTTTTTTCGTCTCTGAGGTCTTCTCGGAAGATTTCACCTGTCCTGAATCTGATGCAGATTTATTTCCGGATTTTTCAATGTTCTGCTGGATCATTTCTTCGATCGATTTTCCTGATTCCAGAACTTCAAGCATAGTTGCTGCTGATTCACTCATTTTATCATTTGCATCAGTATCTTTAGGATATTTTGCAAGGAAGTTTTTGTAAGCCTGAATAGCATTTGCCTTATCTTTCAGATTTTCATCATAGATAAATGCGATCATGAACAAAGACTGTTTTGCATCTTTGGTGTCAGGAAATTTTTCTGCAAGTACTGTATATGTTGCAATACCGTCAAGAGGTTTTTTTAATTTATCGATCTGAATACCTGCGATCTGCTGATATGCAAACACTGCTTTGTCGGATTTCGGATACTCTTTTACAAATTCCTGATATGTTGCAATTGCTTCGTCATATTTATTTGCGTCAAGCTGAGTCTTTGCATCAGCAAGATAAGCATCTTCAGTCTTTTTGTTACTCGAACAGCCTGTCAAAAATAAAGCTAATAAAATTACACTTAAGAATTTTAAATTAATTTTTCTCATGTTATATTTATGCGGGTTTGATTTATATAATGTGATACAATGTAAACAAAACGGATTAAAATGGATATGAAAAAACCAAGACTGAATGAAAATTTTATCAGCAGGATATGGGAAGAACAAAAGTATTACAGCGGTCTTCTTACCACTGATAATGAAACCGTAGAGATTTTAAACTACGGAAACAAGAATCAGGACGCCGGTCCTGATTACAATGATGCAAGAGTTAAGATCGGAGAAGTTATCTACTCCGGCAGCATCGAAATCCACCGCTCGCTCAAAGACTGGGATCTCCATAAACACAAGGGCGATAATAAATACAATGATGTAATACTTCATGTTGTCTTTTACAGGGATGAATTTGAAGATGACTTTACCTTTCCCAAAGTAAAAAAGGCAAGAAGCATTCATACTGTTATCTTATCTGAATTTCTTACCTGTTCGATTCATGATATCTGGAAAGATATTATCAATAATCCTTCGCCTGCTTTCAAAATCCCCTGCTTTCCGCAGAACAGAACTATGCCATTTGACATTAAAACCGGCTGGCTGGAGAAACTATCCATAGATAGATTGCTTTATAAAACCGGAAAGATCTCATCGGGACTGGAGCATGTTTCAGGGAATATTAATGACAGCGGGATATGGGAACAGGTGTTATTCGAATATATCTGTGAAGCGCTGGGTTATTCAAAGAATAAAGAACAGTTCCTCAAACTCTCTTCAAAGATCGATCTCAGAAAAACAAAAGAACTTAATTTAGATCAGATTCAGACAGAAGCTCTGATGTTCGGGCTTTCGGGATTCCTGTATGATCTGAGATTCCGGGATGAATACTGTGAGAAACTTAAGTTTGAATGGAACCGGATAAGAAGTAATTTAAAAGCGGAACCGATGGATAAGTCCGAATGGAATTTTTTCAGACTGAGACCGCCTAACTTCCCTACCCTCAGGATAGCTTATGCTTCAGGAATAATGAATGAGATCATTTATAAAGATCTGTTCCGGGCTATAATCAGAATTTTTGAAGATAGTGATAATGTAAAAAGGGATATCATAAAAAGATTTACAGAAGTAACGATCTCCGGATACTGGAATAGTCATTACAGATTCGGAAAGGAATCCCGTTCCAAAGTAAATATGATTGGCAATGAACGGATCAATGACATTATCACGAATTTGCTTTTGCCGCTCGTTTTTCTTTATTCAAAAAAATTCAATAAGAAAAATCTTGAGAACCGTGTTCTCTTTTATTACAAAAAGGAAAAGACAAAGAAAGACTCGAATGAAGTGATAAGAGTAATGCAGACACAACTTGACCTGAAAGCCGAAACTACAGCAACATCACAGGCGCTTATACATCTTCATAATTTTTATTGTATGAAAGGAAAGTGCAGTGAGTGTGAGATAGGTTTTGAAGTTTTCAGGAATGATGCGGTGCATGAACCGTTGAGGATTATACTTTATTGAGTATAGTGTATTGAGTATTGTGTATTGTGTTTTGTGTTTTGTGTATTGTATATAGTGTATTGTGTATTGAGCTCGTTCCCAAACTCTGTTTGGGAACGAGCATGAGACTTGCTTGAAAGAATTGAAGCGGAGCTTCTTATGCAAGTGCGTTCTCAAACTGGTCCGCCGCGGCGGATTGTGAACGAGCGATAAATCACTCCACACACTCCACACACTCCATACACTCTATTCACTCAAACATTAAAAATCATTGATCAGCCCGAAATTCAGAATCCCGTCAAGTAAATCATTATCTTTTCCGAGAGCATAGCTGACTCCCATCAGTCCTAAACCTGTTTCGAGGCGGATGCCTATGCCGTAGCCATAAAGGACTCCGCTTTGTTCTGTGAAGTTATTGATCTCATCAGAGGGCTTAAGATAATATCCCGTATC